>CABQAK010000003.1 GCA_902462065.1 uncultured Collinsella sp. | reverse complement strand
CATTTGAAACAAACGCAAAAAAGTACTTGCAAAGACGCGTTCCGACATATAAGTTGATAAAAGATCGCCGTTGCGGTTTTAAGTAGATCGAGCATATGAAATTTCAGTTTTTAGCGTGTAAGAGAAAGAAGATCGGCAAAGTACAACCCCAAACGCAATGACAACTTAATGAGGTAACTGCCACATGTGAGGCACCCAGGGCATTGCTGTCTCGATTTTGAGCACGATGCCTTCCGCCTTGCATGGGCCGTTCCATCCCGCCCCTGCAGCAACTGCCTCACGGGCTCATTGAAAACCGCATAGCACCCCAACGTCAGCACATCACCCACGGCAAGCACATCACTCACGACAACCAACACATCAACAAACAGCACGAACATCAACCGATTGGAGAAGCTATGACAAACCACCACGCTGAAGACGGCGATAAGAAAAGCATTCTGGATGCCCGCATTGAGCGAGCATATGCAAACGAATATGACGCCGCCTTTGCCGCCGCGACCATCAAGAACTACGCGTCGCTACCGCTCGCGACGATCTTGGCCGACCACCCTCAACTGCTGAAGCGCTGCACAAAGATCATGGGCGACCCCGACATTCGCAAGCTGACAGACCCCTATGCCCCAAAACGCGACAACGATTCGTACGTTCTTACCGTAGGCTGCCTAGCCCATATGCTTACGGCGCTCGACACGAAACTCAAGCTCGAATGGGAACCCGACGAGCGTCATGAACTCGAAAGCAAGCGGAACACCCTGCGCACCGCACTGTTCCTTCCGTTGGACGGCCTCAAGCGCTGCAACGTCGAGCTCAATACACAGGCGCGGCAAAAGCCCGGGACCACAGGGCAGAAAACTCCAAGACCCCATGCGGCCATCGTCGACCGCAACCGATATAACCGCATGACCGCGCATTTTTCTGCCGAGGGAGCAGCCATAAGGACGCTGATCGACCTGCTGTGCCTCCTGAGCATCAACGAGCTATTTGAGGGCTATCTCGCCCTTGTTCCCGCGACGGCACCCAAGTCGGTAGCAAAGATCATCGAGACCTGCAGACGCCAGTTTGAGCGCCATCGCAATGGCAGCGAGATGAACGCCAGCATCGCGCAGTACTACGCGGCTCATTACAAAAATGACGGATGTGCCCCTGTCGAGCATCAGCTGCGGCTCGCCTACACCACGCCCGCCGCAACGCTCTATCGCTTTGGAGCCCTTGGCGCTTGCGAGCCGCACGAACAGGCAGCCTGCCCCACAACCGAGCTCGATCTCAGGCTCGGACGAACCCTGTAGCCCGCCAGCCCCTCCGCGGGCAACAATCCTATTCCACAACACAACCAACAGAAAGGAGTCCTCATGGACACCAATCATTCCCCCATCATCAGCCCCCTCACCATGCGTGAATCCGCCCGAGGCATCACGCTCACCAGCATTTACGATGAGATGCTCGCCCGTCGCGAGCTCTCCGTCATGGGAAACATCGAAACCCCGATGGCCCACGACCTATGCCAGCAGATCCGCCTGCTCGATGCCACCGACCCCAGCCGCCCCATCACCATATTTGTCGCCAGCGCCAGCGGAAGCGTGCGATCGGGCCTTGCGATCTATGACGCCATGCGCCTCGCATCGTGCCCCATCCGCACCGTCTGCCTGGAATTCGCCGCGTCCATGGGCGCCGTGATCTTTATGGGCGGCGACGATCGCCGTATGGCGCCCCATGCAGAGCTCATGATTCACGACCCGCTGATCCCCCAGGGGGCAGGCGGCTCGGCACTTGCGCTGCAGGAAACCAGCCGGCGTCTCATGCAGACCCGCAAGACCCTCACGCAAATCCTCTCGGACCGCAGCGGCCTCACGCCCAAGCGCATCCAGTCCCTCACTGCAAAAGACACCTACCTTTCGGCCGAGCGCGCCGTCGAGCTCGGCTTTGCCCACGAAATCCTCTCGACCACCAAGGAGGTCGCCCATGTCTAACCTCGCCAGCCGTCTCGCCGCATCTGAGTCCGCATCGTCCACCATCCTCGCCAAGGATCGAACGCTTTCCTGCGACACCCGCCAAACGGGACTCAACAACAATGCACTTGTGATCGGCCCCTCGGGAGCCGGCAAGACCCGAAACGTCCTCAAGCCCAACCTGCTGCAAATGAACGCAAGCTACATCGTGCTCGACACCAAAGGCACGCTCTGTCGCGAAGTGGGACCCCTGCTGGCAGCCCACGGTTACCGCGTGCAATGTCTCAACTTCGCCGACCTCAACACCGTCCCGGCCCTTGCGCCCGGCATCGAGCGCTGCGGCTACAACCCCCTGAGGCACATTCGCCGCAAGGCGGACGGCAGGCCCAACCAGCAGGACATCCTCTCGGTGGCAAAGGCCATCTGCCCCATCGAGGACAACAACCAGCCTTTTTGGGATCATGCGGCGGCAAACCTGCTGTCGTGTCTTATCGCCTACGTCACCGAACAGCTACCCGCCGACGAGCAGACGATCAGCTCGGTCATCAAGCTGATCGAGCACCTGCAGGACGGTGCCACGGCCCGATTGTTTGACGATCTGATCACGACCGACCCCCAAAGCTATGCCCTCTCGCTATGGCGGCGCTACACCATTACGCAAAATGCAGAGCGCATGCACGCGAGCATCGTCGGCATCCTTGCCGAAAAGGTCATGTGTCTGGGATTCGACGGTGCGGCACAGCTCTATCGTGAGTGCCATCAGGTGGACTTCGCTTCCATGGGACACACCCCCTGCGCCCTGTTTGTAACCGTGAGCGATATTGACCGCAATCTCGATCCGCTGACCGGCCTCTTTATTTCGCAGGCGTTTATGGGCCTCATTCGCGAAGCCGATAGGCAGCCCGACGGCAGCCTGCCCGTGCCCGTGCGCTTTATGCTCGATGACTTCGCAAATCTGCAGATCCCCCAGATCGACAACGTGCTCTCGATTATCCGAAGCCGCAACATCTGGGCAACGCTGCTACTGCAGTCGACCAATCAGCTCGATGCGCTCTATGGCGAGGCACGCGCACGCTCCATCATGGGCAACTGCGACACGCATCTGGTGCTGGCGTTCCAGGATCCCGAGAGCGCCCGGGTGTTTTCCGACCGCGCCGACGCACTGCCCAGCACGCTCATGGCGACGCCGATCGATCGCTCGTGGCTCTTTGTGCGCGGCCACACTCCCGAACAGGTCGAGCGCTTTAGGCTCGAAGACCATCCGCTCTACGGGGAGCTGCCCGAGGCGCAGCGAGGCCATGCGGAGGCCGAGCTCTAGACGCAGGGCCATCGCAGCACGCGACGCTCCGGCGAAGATCCTTAAAGGCCGTGCGCCCCGGGGCCACGGCAAAGCAAAGGGGCCCGCATCCGATGGGATACGGGCCCCTGGCTATAAGGCGCGATGCGTTAACGGCAGCGACTACTTGCGATGCGCGCGGTAGAACTCGATGAGCGCCTGGGTCGAAGCGTCCTGCTCGGCCTTGGCGGCATCATCGTGGAAGGCCGGGGTGATCTGCTTGGCAAGCTGCTTGCCCAGCTCGACGCCCCACTGGTCGTAG
The DNA here is from genome assembly GCA_902462065.1 of uncultured Collinsella sp. Classification (GTDB taxonomy): domain Bacteria; phylum Actinomycetota; class Coriobacteriia; order Coriobacteriales; family Coriobacteriaceae; genus Collinsella. The sequence continues at coordinate 79,716 of CABQAK010000003.1, read as the reverse complement.
GAGTCGATGCCCCAGACCGTGCCCTCGACAAACGTGATGTGCTCGTACAGGGCAATGAGCTCACCAAGGGCAAACGGGGTCAGCGTGTCGCCGAAAATCGAGGTCGTCGGACGGTTGCCCTCAAAGCAACGAGCCGGGACGATCTGCTCGGGCGTGCCCTCGGCGCGCACCTCGTCGGCCGTCTTGCCAAAGGCGAGCGCCTTGGTCTGGGCAAGGAAGTTGCCCAGGAACAGCTCGTGGACATCCTGGCCGCTGTCGGTTGCGGGGTTGGCAGTGTTGGCGAAAGCGATAAAGTCGGCCGGGACCACCACGGTACCCTGGTGCAGCAGCTGGTAGAAGGCGTGCTGACCGTTGGTGCCGGGCTCGCCCCAGAAGATCTCACCGGTGTCGGAGGTCACAGCGCTACCGTCCCAGCGGACGTGCTTGCCGTTGGACTCCATGGTGAGCTGCTGCAGGTAGGCCGGGAAACGGTGCAGGTACTGGCAATACGGCAGCACGGCGTGGCTCTTGGAGCCGAAGAAGTTGACGTACCAGACGTTGAGCAGGCCCATCAGCGCGACGGCGTTGCTCTCGAGCGGCGTGTTGCAGAAGTACTCGTCGATGGCATGGAAGCCCTCGAGGAACTGCTGGAAGCGCTCGGGGCCGAGCACGACGATCAGCGACAGGCCCACGGCGGAGTCGACGGAGTAGCGGCCGCCGACCCAGTTCCAGAAGCCGAAGGCGTTGGCGGGGTCGATACCGAAGGCCTCAACCTTCTCGAGTGCGGTGGAAACGGCGACGAAGTGCTTTGCCACGGCCTCGGCGTTCTGCTCATCGGAGCCGTCGATGGCGCCCTGGGCCTTGAGCTGCTCGAGCATCCAGGTCTTGACCTCGCGGGCGTTGGTGAGGGTCTCGAGCGTGGTGAAGGTCTTGGAGACGATGATCACGAGCGTGGTCTCGGGATCCAGGCCCTTAAGCTTCTCGGCCTGGTCGTTGGGGTCGATGTTGGAGATATAGCGGCAGTCGATACCGGCGTCGGCATAGGGACGCAGAGCCTCGTAGGCCATGACCGGGCCCAGATCGGAGCCGCCGATGCCGATGGACACCAGGTGCTCGATCTTCTTGCCGGTAACGCCCTTCCACTCACCGGAGCGCACGCGCTCGGCGAAGGCATACATGCGGTCGAGGACCTCGTGCACGTCGGCGACGACATCCTGGCCGTCGACGATGAGCTGGCCCCTCTCGGTTGCGGGGCGGCGAAGCGCGGTGTGCAGGACGGCGCGGTCCTCGGTGGTGTTAATGTGCTCGCCGGAGAACATGGCGTCGCGGCGCTCCTCGAGCTTCACCTCGCGGGCAAGATCGCACAGCAGCTTGACGGTCTCATCGGTCACCAGGTTCTTGGACAGATCGAAGTGCAGGTCACCGGCGTCAAAGCTCAGCTTGTTCACGCGCTCGGCATCGGCAGCGAACCAGGCCTTGAGGTCGATGCCCTCGGCCTCGAGCTTCTCCTGATGAGCCTCGAGTGCCTTCCAAGCGGCAGTCGACGTAGCATCGATAGGTGCGGCAACAGTTGCCATAGAGTCCTCCTCAGCATACGGGCGCACGCCTCCATGCGCCCGGACATTCAGATGCCACTATTCTAGCGCAGGTCAAGACTACAATCAGCGAGCGTTGCCAATCGGCCCCCAAACGGCAACCGATCAAAAAGGGACAGGCTTATTTTGGCAGGTCAAACGCTTTACCAACCAAAAATAACCCGTCCTTTTATGGCAAATATTAGGCCGCGGCGCAGACGCTACCGAGTAACTCACGCAGAGGAGACCCGATGCCCTCCAGCAGTTCGGGCGCGATAATGGCAAAAACGGGAACCTCGCCGGTGCCCACGACAGCAGGCACCTTGCCCTCCGAGACAATGCATCCATAAGGCACAAAGCCGTCTTCGCCGGCATCGAGCGCCGCCATGCGACGCGCGAGCTCGCGCGCAAAGCCGGCAGTATCGGCATCGCCAATCGCCAGGACAAAGTCCACGCCTTCGTCGGTCGCCAGGGCTACGGCCTCATCGACCAAATCGTCTCCCCCATCGCCCCCGACCAAGCCGCAGCGAAAAAGCACGCGTTCGAGCAGAGCTCGATCAAGCGAGCCGAGCGCCGCCGAGACGAGCTCATCGTGCGTATGTTTGTCACCGCCCAACACGACCAGCGCCTTGGTGCCACCGTAGTGAGCGACCAATCGTCCGCACCAGCGAGCCACGTCTCCATCCGCAACAAGGCGCGTCGGCATACCAAACCCATAATTGACCATCTTTTCCACAACCCTTCCGTGCGTATAGGCGGTATCAATCGTTAGGCTCATGCTACGAAGCGAGGTTTTCCGAGCTGTTTCGCACTCTTTAGAGCTGCGTTAAAACCCGATCCAACCGCACGACCATACCTACCAAAACAAACCAGTCCCTTTTTGGCAGGTTTTGACGACGTCCGGACGAGCGGGTATTATCGAACAGGTATTCGATAAGAACATGTGTTTGATGAAAGGACACGGATGGCGCACGAGCAGCACACCTATATCTGCATCGACCTCAAGACGTTTTATGCCAGCGTCGAGTGCGTCGACCGTGGGCTCGATCCGCTCACCACCAACCTGGTCGTTGCCGACGAATCGCGCGGGCGCACGACCATCTGCCTCGCCATCACGCAGGCCATGAAGGACTTAGGGATTCACAATCGCTGCCGCCTATTCGAGATTCCCGATGGCATCGACTACATCACGGCCGTACCGCGCATGCAGCACTATATGGAGGTGTCGGCGCAAATCTACGGCATCTATCTGGAATACGTAAGTCCGCAAGACATTCACGTCTATTCAATCGATGAATGCTTTATCGACGTGACGCCCTATCTGGACCTCTATCACACAGATGCGGAAGGGTTCGCCTGCACGCTGCGCGACGAGGTCCTCGCGCGCACCGGCATCACGGCGACGGTCGGCATCGGCCCCAACCTATTCCAGGCCAAGGTAGCGCTCGACATTACCGCCAAGCACGTACCCAGCCGCATCGGCATACTCGACGACGAGACCTTTCGCAAGGAGATCTGGCCCCATCGTCCCATCACCGATATCTGGGGCATCGGTCCCGGCGTGGCAGCCCGCCTCGAGAAATACGGCGTCTACGATCTGATGGGCGTCGCGGCGCTCGACGAAAACCTGCTTTACGACGAGCTCGGCGTCAATGCCGAATATCTCATCGACCATGCCTTCGGGCGCGAGCCGACAACCATCGCCGATATCCAAGCCTATCGCCCGCAAGCAACTTCGACCACCACAGGACAGGTGCTCTCGAAGGGTTATGCCTACGAACAGGCCTATACCGTCTTGCGCGAGATGGTCGACAACGCCGTTTTAGACTTGGTCGATAAGCACGTGGTCTGCGACAGCATCTCGCTCTTTGTGGGCTACGCGAGCGAACGCGCCGACATACGCCGCCTCGACGCCAGCGGTACAGCGCAGTATGTGGACGGATGCGGGCACCTGCGCTCGAGCACATCGAGTATCGAACCCACCGCAACCGCCGGTCCCGAGCTCGCGCCCCGTGCGCCCAAGCCCGTCCAGCGCGATGACGAACGGCGTCGCCTGGTGCGCGAAGCGCAGGCAATCGATGGCATCTTTGTGGGAGAGCATGGCGGCAAACCGCGCGGTGGCTATGCCGCACTCTTTGCGCACTCTAACGCCTCGCGAAAGCTGAGCGAGCGTACCAATTCGTTTAAGAAGATCATGGGCTATTTCGATGAGCTCTGGGCGCAGACTGTCGATCCCAAACGACCGGTCAAGCGCATCAACCTGGGATTTGGCAACCTCATGCCCGAGGAATTTGCCACCATCGATCTATTCAGCGATATCGAGGCCGATGAGCGCGAGCGCGACCTGGCGCGCACCGTCCTGGCCGTGAAAGGCAAGTACGGCAAGAACGCGCTCGTCAAGGGATTAAGCTTTACCGCCGGCGCCACCGCGCGCGAACGCAACGAACAAGTTGGAGGACACCGTGCCTAAACCCAAACAACAGCCCGTGCGCCCGCCGACCGCCTTCGAGCGCTTGGCGGACCCCGAGGGCAGACGCCGCGCCGCCGACCCCAACCTCACTGCCAACGGTGCCGTGCGCGCCAACCGCGCCGCACAGTTTATGCCCTTTGCCGCCCTCACGGGATACTACGAACTCGTGCGCAAGCAGGAAATCACCATCGAGCCAAAACGTGAGCTCACGGAAGAAAAAGCCCTCGTGCTTTCTAAAAAACTCGAGGGTCTCAAACGTGGCGACTTGGTTCGTGTCACCTATTACGATACATACGGCTATCGCAGCCGCACCGGCATCCTCGACGAGGTGCTCCCCGCCTTCAAGCTCCTCAAGCTCCGAGACATCGCCATCGACTTCGACGGCATCCAAGACATCGAACTGCGCGGACGAGCCTAGCCAAGGAAGCGCATCCAGAGTGACGCTTACAGCGTCATGACGTAGTAGCCCGCGTCTTTCACGGCCGTCTCGAGGACATCACGATCAACCGGCTGCTTAGAGCGCACGCGTGCCGTGTGGTCCGCATACGTCACCGTTGCCCACACGCCATCCAGTGCATTGAGGGCATTGGCTACGTTCTGAGCGCAGCCGTCACAGCTCATGCCGCCGATGAGCAGCTCATCGCTATAGGGATAGTGTGACACATCGGTATCCACCACAACAACCTTTTTGGCCTTCTTGCCGCTCGCACCATCGCTGCAACAACTCTTCCCATGTGTCGAAGCGGCAATGCGACGCAGTCCAAAAAACATGCCGACGGCAATGACGGCCAGCACGATGAGATTCGCAGGGCTGAGCAAGTCACTCATGCGTTCCCCTTTCAAGTAGCCCTATCTAGATACCCCCATGGGGTGTCCCCATCTTAACCCAAAATCATGTCTGTTCGGTCAATTAGTTTCCCTCTTCAAACTTTTTTGTTGACCATGGCTTACTTTCGTGTATAAGTTTTCCTAGGCTAACAGTTTAAATCCGTAAGGAGCGCCGTGACTCGAACCATAGACATTCCAACGTTTCAGGCAGCGGTCGTGCGCAACTGCTCCCCCACGCTCGCGAGCATCAAGCCGGCATCGCTCTTTACCTATCCCGGCGTTTACGCCAACCAAAACGGAAAACCCGGCGCCGCCCATATCGAAGGGCGACGCTCTCGCCTGCTCGCCGTCATAGCCCAATGCAACCGCGAGCTCCAGCCACTCGGGATCCATATGAGCGTTTTGGTCTGGCGCCCCTGCGGAGCGCTCATCTATGTGTACCGCCCTGCGGACCTCATGCGATACCTCTCCGACCCCCGCGCCACGACGGCGCTTGCCGCCGAAGGTTACGATGTCCACAACCTGCCCGCATCACTGGTGCATCTCGCCGCGCGCATCACGCTGGCAAGCAGCAATGCCGCAGAAAGCGCCTATGACGGCAGCGTCTGCGCACTCGCGCGAAATAGGCACTGCGATACGGGGTGCATGTGCGAGTTCCCCCACGAAATTGGCTATTTTTTGGGCTATCCCTACGAAGATGTCCATCAGTTTATCGTCCAGCACGGCGAAAACTATAAGGTCTTTGGCGCATGGAAGGTATACACAAACGTTGAGCAGGCGCTCACGACCTTCGATTCCTATCGCACATGCACGCAATACCTTACCTACATCTATCAACAGGGCTGCACCCTGGGACAACTTGTCCAGGCAACCCGATAGAGCATACAAAACGCGGCCGCACGCCGCACAACCGAAAGGAAGACATATGAGCAAGATCGCAGTCGTCTACTGGAGCGGTACAGGCAACACCGAGGCCATGGCAAACTTCGTTGCCGAGGGCGCAACCGGTGCCGGCGCCGAGGCAGAGGTCATCTCCTGCGCCGACTTCTCCGCAGACAAGGCCGCCAGCTATGACGCCATTGCCTTCGGCTGCCCCGCCATGGGTTCCGAGGAGCTTGAGTATGACGAGTTCCAGCCTATGTGGGACGAGGTCAAGGAGACTCTCGGCGACAAGAAGGTCGTCCTCTTTGGCTCCTATTCGTGGGCCGAGGGCGAGTGGATGGACAACTGGAAGGCCGATGCCGACGAGGCAGGCGTCAACGTCGTCGATTCCGTCATTTGCTACGACGCCCCCGACGATGAGAGCGAAGCGGCCTGCAAGGCCCTGGGAGCGGAGCTGGCCTAACGAAGCCGTCAGAAAGTCGCAAGGCAACTGACAGCCGAGTACCGCACAACAACAGTCGCTCATACCCAAACAAAAATGGGGACCGGATACTATCCGGTCCCCATTTGTTATATCGACAACTTCGACGCGCCGCTACGAGATATTGCCCAAGAACGCCTTGGTGCGCTCGCTCTTGGGGTGGTCGAAGACCTCACTCGGCGTACCCTCTTCTACAATGACGCCGCCGTCCATAAAGACGACGCGGTCGGCGACATCGCGGGCAAAGCCCATCTCGTGCGTTACCACGATCATGGTCATACCGTCACGTGCCAGGTCGCGCATGACGCCCAATACATCGCGGACGAGCTCGGGGTCGAGCGCCGACGTGGCCTCGTCAAAGAGCATCACGTGCGGATTCATCGACAGGGCGCGGGCGATGGCCACGCGCTGCTGCTGGCCGCCCGAAAGCTGACTCGGCATAAAATCGATGCGCTCGGCCAGGCCGACCTTGGTCAGCTCCTCGATGGCGATCTTCTCGGCCTCTTCCTTACTGCGCTTGAGCACCTTTTGCTGCGCAAGCATGACGTTCTTTTTGACCGACAGGTGCGGGAACAGGTTGAACTGCTGAAACACCATGCCCAAGTGCGTACGTACCTTATTGAGGTCGACGCCCTTGGCACACACATCCACGCCCTCAACGACAATCGAGCCGCTCGTGGGATGCTCCAGGCGATTGATGCAGCGAAGCATCGTCGACTTGCCCGAGCCCGAGGGGCCCAGGACCACAACGACCTCACCCTTGTGCACGTCCAGATCGATATCACGCAGAACCACGTTATCGCCAAAAGCCTTTTGGAGGTTCTTGATGCTGACAACGACCTCGTTGGAATTCGTTTCACTCATGACAGGACCTCCTTACAGACCGGCGATATGATCGGCGGGCGTCGCGACAACCTGTCCGGCGCTCTTGGTGGGACGCTTCTTTTTGGTTTCGGCCGTCCCCAGAAGTCTCGCCTCAAGACCGCTCACCAAGCGCGCAAGCGGCAGGGTAATGACCAGATAGAACAGAGCGGCAACCACATACGGCGTGATGGAGCCCGTCGTGGCCACGATGGTGCGGGCGTTCATGACGATCTCGACGACACCCACGGCGGCAAGCAGCGACGTGTCCTTGTAGAGCAGGATGAACTCGCTGGTCAGCGTAGGCAGGACATTGCGGAACGTCTGCGGAATCATGACATAGAGCAGCGTCTGGAAGGCATTCATGCCCAGCGAGCGAGCAGCCTCGTTTTGACCCTTGGGGATCGACTGAATACCGGCACGGAAGATCTCGCACAGGTACGCAGACGAGTTCATGGCCATGACGATAACACCCAGCACATAGTCGTCCACTTTGACACCGGCCAGCGGCAAGCCAAAGAACGCAATGTAGATCTGCAAGAACGCCGGCGTGCCGCGGATGATATTCACATAGATGCCGGCAAGGCAGCGAAGGATGCGCGACTTGGAAATGCGCATGAGCGACAGCGTAAAGCCAAAGGGAATGGCCAACGGAAATGCCACGAGCACGATCGAGAGCGACATAAGGAAGCCCTTGAAGACGATCGGCAGGCTCTGGACCAAAATGACCGGGTTCAGGAACAGGCGCAGGAACATATTGGAGTTCCACGCCTCGACCCACGGCTGCTCTTTAAGGTCAGCCAGGAAGTTATCGAAGGCCGTCACGCCTTTGATCTCCACCGACGGAATCTTGGAGATCTTCTTGGTCGACCCGTCGGCGAGCGTATAGGTGCCGCTAAAGGCCTCATCGCCGCCCTCGACGGGGAAGGTCACGCCGTAAACCTCGACACGGAAAAAGCCGCCGGCAGGCGCCGTCTCGCCAAAGTCAATCTTGAGCGTCTGGCCGTCAGCCTTGCACGTGGGCTTCATGGGCGTACGATCCATGAGGTCCTCGCCCGAGAGCATCGTCAATCGCGTGTCATCGGTACCAAACGTCGTGCCGTCGACAAACGTCAAAGAAAGACCGCTCAGCTCCTCGTCGGCATCGGCCTGAACTTCCCAGGTAATGCGCGTCTCGGTGCCGCCGACCACATCGCTGCCCGAACCGGTGTTGGGTCGGGCGGTAATCTTTGCGGTCTCAAGCGCCTGGGCAGTCGAGGGCACGCAGACCCCCGCGCATACCAGGGCAAGTGCCACAGCTAGAGCACAGGCTAGCTTTTGGAGCATCGAGGGCAGCGGAAAGCGCTGGCCCATGGCTCCTTGGTTCAATCGAGACAAGGTGGCTCCTAACGTATAAGTTGCCGATATAACGGGACGGGACGACTCCCTTTCAAGAAACGCAAAGGCCCTCTCCGCCAAAACGGAAAGGGCCCGTGCGCGATCAAGTAGCTATTTTACTTGATGTTGTACTTAGCCATGAGGGCATCAACGGTACCGTCATCGGTCAGGTCCTTGATGGCCTGGTTGACGTCGTCCTTGAGCTTGGTGTTGCCCTGGTTGATGGCGATGGCGTACTCCTCGCCGGTGCTGATCTGCTTGATGGTCTGGCAGGTGTTGAACTGTTCGGCGGTCAGCTGGCTGGCGACGGAGCGGTTGGTCACCACGGCGTCACCCTTATCGGACTGCAGGGCGCTGAAGCACTCGGTAGCGTCCTTGTAGGGGACGATCTTGGCCTTGGGGAAGTTCTCCTGGGCAAAGGCCTCGGCGGTCGAGCCAGACTGGACGATGATGGTAGCGTCAGCGTTGTTGAGCTTCTCGTTGTAGTTGTCGGCCGTGATGTCGGTGTTATCGACCTTGGTCACGATAGCCTGATCGTCCATGTAATAGGAATCAGAGAAAGTGACTTCCTTCTCACGCTCGGGCGTGTCGGTGATAGCCGCGATAGAAACGTCATACTTGGCGCCCGAAGCGACGCCCGGAACCAGCGTGTCAAAGTCATTGTTGACATACTCGACATCCAGGCCCAGCTTGTCGCCGATAGCCTTGATGAGCTCAAGGTCAAAGCCCTGGTAGTCGCCGTTGTCATCCTTGTACTCAAACGGCGCATACTCGGCAGAGGTGCCGACGGTCAGCGTACCGTCCTTGACGAGCGCGTACTCCTTGGAGCCATCGACCTTCTCAACCTTAACGTCGTCAGAGCTGCTGGAACCGGCATCAGAACCAGAGGTGGCGTTGGACGAGCCGCAGCCCGTCAGAGCAAGGGCGAGCGCCATAGCACCCGTGGCGGCAAATGCGCCAAGCTTCTTCAGCTTCATAATCAGTCTCCTTCCGATGACCTCGTTTGATTCAGAGGTCTGCAAAAACTGTTGGCTATTATGCACCCGGAATTACGAATCTGCAATGAGAAAACTGATTGAAACAAACCCATAACGTGAATGGAATACTCTACTTTGTGACAGTTATTACTGCTGCAATGACCTTAATAGTCTAATTTCAGCTGCATAACCTGCAAGTTCGTTCGGAGTCTCCAAAATAAACGACAGCGAACGCAAACGGCAATTCGATACAATATTCTGCATAACCTGCATACCGCCACCAAATTCCTCGCAGCCAAGGTATCCCTTGCCGATGCACTCGTGACGATCTTTATGGGCGCCACAAGGGTTCTTCGAATCGTTGATGTGTACGGCATGCAAGCGATCGATACCCACCACGCGGTCAAACTCGTCGAGTACGCCGTCCAGATCATGGATGATGTCGTAGCCGGCATCGCTCACATGGCAGGTGTCCAAACAAACGCCCAGCTTATCGGACAGCTCTGGGCACTTGGCGGCAACGCCCTCGATAATGCACGCCAGCTCTTCAAAGCTACGGCCCACCTCGGTACCCTTTCCCGCCATGGTCTCGAGCAGTACCGTCGTCTGCTGGCCCTCAAACATCACCTGGCACAAGGTGTCGACGATCATCTGGATGCCGGCATCAGCCCCCTGCCCCACATGCGCGCCGGGGTGGAAGTTGTAGTAGTTGCCGGGCAGTGCTTCCAGACGCTGCAAGTCCTCGGCCATTGCCTCCAAGGCAAACTCGCGCGCCCGCTCTTTGGCAGAACAGGGGTTATAGGTATACGGGGCATGCGCCACCAGGGGACCAAAGTCGTTTTGCGCCATAAGCTCGCGCAGGGCCGCCACATCATCCATGTCAAGATCTTTCGCCTTGCCGCCACGCGGGTTGCGCGTAAAGAACGCAAAGGTGTTGGCGCCAATGGATAGCGCCGTCTCCCCCATCGCCCGATAGCCCTTCGTCGTCGAAAGATGGCACCCAATCGTCAGCATCTCCAGCTCCCCCTCATCAGTTGCGGTGGAATAGTTCCTGTTTGGCCCCTATTCTGCCGCAAACAGGAACTATTCCACCGCAAGTTATAAAAGGGGCATCACACGGTCCGCCGATCCCCTGGGCGCCAGCGCCACAGCCTAGAACGTCAAACGAATCGCATCGATAATGCGCGCGCAGCGCTGTGTGGCGGCAAGGGGCATGACGGGACTCTCGAGTTTCCCCGCCCGGATGAGCTGGGTCGCATGCTGGATTTCGCCGTAGAAATCATCGACCTCAAACGGGGCATTTATTTCGAGCATTCGTCCGTCGGAGTACTTCACATGGGCGAGCTCGGGGCGATGGAGGCGCTCGATTTCCAACGAGCCCCGCTCACAGGCAATCGTTAAGCGGCTTTCATATGTTGCTTCGCCGTCGCACACCATATGAATGGGTATACCGCCGACGCTCATATGGATCTCATCGGCCCAATCCACGTGGCCGCCCGACACGTCACGCCAGCGAACTTCACGAGACGAAATATCGCACGCACCAGCAAGCAAATCCTCAAACCACCCGACCGCATAGCAGCCCATGTCATATAGACAGCCACCCTGCAACGGATCGAGCAGATAACTCGAAGGGGAATCACCATAATCGAGTTTTTGCACGCTTTCGATCGAGACGATACGGCCGAGCTCGCCCGACGCAAGCAAACCCTTCACGCGAGTACGCATCGGACAAAACCGATTCTTCATCGCCTCCATAAACAGCACGCCGCGCTCGCGAGAGGTGGAGGCAATCAAGAGAGCCTCTTCCTCACTCAAAACGGCCGGCTTTTCGCACAGCACGGCCTTTCCGGCGCGCAGCGCGCGACAGGCCCAACGCGTATGCATGCCATGCGGAAGAGCCAAGTAGATTGCGTCGACATCAGGGTCGGCAATCAGCGCGTCATAAGCCGCATCGCCGCTATCGTCAGCCGTGGCATAACCGTGCGCGGCATCAATCGAAAACGCCCTGCAAAGCTCTTCAACATGCGAAGGAGTGCGACCGGCGGCAGCCACAAGCCGTACCCCGTCCACTTCCTTGAGCGACGATGCAAATCGATACGAAATGTGCCCAGCGCCCAAAACGCCCCAACGAACCTCGCGCAAATCATCACATGAATCCCGATGGCCCACGACAGCCCCCTTCAGTTGCGGTGAAATAGTTCCTGTTAGGGCCTTATTCTGCCGCAAGCAGGAACTATTCCACCGCAAGTTATAAAAGGGTCACGAGGAGCGCGTCTTGCAAAAGGCTTTAAGCGCAGCTGTTACGGGGCCAGGCTGAAAACGTCGGCGCACATCGTCGAGACGCTCGGGAATATCGATGTGCTGTGGGCAGTGGCGTGCGCATTTGCCGCACTTGACGCAATTGCTCACCAGCTTGGGCTCGTTCGTCCGCACCGCGCTCGCCGTAAAGTACTGCGATAGACCCGTAAACCAGCTGTGCGCATAGCTTGCGTTGTAGGCAGCAAAGCATCCGGGGATGTTGATGCCCTTGGGGCACGGCATGCAGTAGCCGCACCCCGTGCAGGGAACACGGTTCGATTTCTCAAACTCTTCCAATACGCGTGCGATGGCGCCGAGCTGGTCGCTCGTCATCGAGTCCGGCAGGGCGCGATCGGCCAACGCCGCGTTCTCATCTACCTGCGCGGTATCGGTCATACCCGATAGCAGCATCGTCACCTGAGGATGGTTCCACACCCACGAAAGCCCCCAGGCGGCAGGGGTGCGCAAATGCGGATCACGAGCGCTCTCGAGCACGGCGCGGGCCCGCGGAGGCAGCTTGCCCGCCAGGCGTCCACCCAAAAGCGGCTCCATCACAAACACTGCGAGCCCGCGCTCGGCGGCTGCCATGAGCCCCGCCGTTCCCGCTTGGTAGCGCTCTCCAGCGTAGTTGTACTGGATCTGGCAAAAGTCCCAGTCATACGCATCGAGCATCGTAAGGAAGTCCGCCGCACTGCCGTGGTACGAAAAACCGATCTGGCGAATACGCCCCGCAGCCTTTTGGCGTGCGATCCAGTCCTCGATGCCCAACGCCACCACACGCTCCCACTGCGCGGGCGAGGTGATGTTGTGCATGAGATAGTAGTCGATATGGTCGGTCCGCAGGCGGCGCAGCTGCTCGTCAAAATAGTGGTCGAAATCCTCCGCGCATTTGCACGAAGCGTGCGGCAGCTTGGTCGCGAGCAAAACCCGGTCGCGCAGACCCAGGCGCTCAAGCGAAGCTCCCACACAAGCTTCGTTACCGGGGTAGAGATAGGCCGTGTCCAGATAGGTTATCCCTTGCTCCACCGCACGGGAAATGATGGCATCGGCCGTCTTCGCATCGGGATGTCCCGGCGCACCGGGAAACCTCATGCAGCCCAGACCCAGAGCGGATATTCGGTTACCACTTTTGGGGTCAACACGGTATTGCACGGCCCCTCCCTTCGCCATCAGCGCCCCGGCAAGGCGAAACACAATGGTCACGCAGCCGAAACATCGTGGAATCGCAATCGAGAATGTATCGTAACGTAGCAGAAATCGAGCCGTCACGACACCGCTTTAACATCAGCAAAAAGCCCGATGAAAGGAAGCGACCGTGACCACACGTGAGGACGCCTACCCCTACCCCGGCGAACAATACATCCTCTCGGTCGACCGTTACCAGATCGAGGTCATGGACCATCTGGACGAGCTTCCCGCCACAGGCGCCGTCATCTTCTGCACCTTCCCCAAGGTGCGCGATGGCGTTGGATATCCCGCACGCGTTTTTGCCATCTGCCCCGCGGCATAAGTTCCCATGCGTTTGTTCTTCTAAATTCAGCCTCCGGTGCACGCTACACGCCCCAGCGGCATACAATCCATCAGGCGCCCCGCACGCGGGCGCCTTTTTGTGAGGAGATGATTCACATGCAGATCAACAAGGTCGCCTTTATCGGCAAGGGCGGCGTCGGGCTACTCTACGGCAGCATGATCGCCCAGGCACTCGGCGACGATGCCGTCGAATACGTCATGGACGACGCCCGTTTCGAGCGTCACGCAGGCGACGCCCTTACGGTCAACGGCGAGCCCTGCGCACTCAAGTCCGTGCGCGCCAGCGAGGCAAAGCCCGCCGATCTGGTCATTCTCACGGTCAAGACGACTGGACTCGACCAGGCGCTCAAGACTATGGAACACATCGTGGGCCCCAATACGCTCATCGCCTCGCTGTGCAACGGCATTACCAGCGAGCAAAAGATTGCCGAGCGCTTTGGTTGGGAACATACCGTTCTTGGTATTTGCCAGGGCATGGACGCCGTATTCCTCAACGGAGAGCTCACCTTTACCAACACTGGCGAAATCCGCTTTGGCGCGGCAGCGGGCACCGAGCCCGCAACCGTTACCGCCATCGACGAGCTCTACACGCGCTGCGGCATCGCCCATACCGTCGAGAGCGACATCGCCCACCGCATGTGGGCCAAACTCATGCTCAACGACGGCATCAACCAGACCTGCATGGCCTACGGCGGGACCTACGGAAGCGCCACGGAGCCGGGCTCCGAGCAGCGTCGCTGCTTTGTTTCCGCCATGCGCGAAACGCTTGCGGTCGCCAACGCCGAGGGCGTTGAGCTGACCGAGGCAGACCTGACGCAAATGGTGCACCTCATCGAGGGAATCGACCCCGCCGGTATGCCCTCGATGGCTCAAGACCGCATCGCAAGGCGCAAAACCGAGGTTGATGAGTTCGCGGGCACCATCTGCCGCCTCGCAGCCAAACACGATATCCAGGCGCCGCAAAACGAGTGGCTCTATCGGCGCATCCGCGATATCGAGAAAAGCTGGTAGTGCCAACGCGCCGCATTCAACAGCCTTAACAGCAAAACCGCCGCAAGGGAACCTTTCCCCTGCGGTGGCCTTCATCTTCGTCTATGACCGGCGGCCGATCTCACAACAGTTAGCGTCGCGACCCCGGCACCTCGTCCTCATCGTCGCGACAAAGGACAACACCGGCGCTTCCCAGCAGCGTGGCCGCGATCAGCGCGCCGACCACAATAGGAGCAGCCCCGCATGTCCCCTGCATGCCCGCGACGAGCGCGACCGTGGGACCAAGGCAGCCAAGCATCAACGCGACGGCGGCAACGGCAATATCTCGAGCATTCACAAGACCACTTCCTCCAAGAGAAAGACCTTATTTCTCAAGAACCAGTGTGCCCCGCATCCATACGCCCGGCGTACCGCCACGGTAAGGGCTCTGTTAACTCAAACGCATACATAGAACGGACGTCCTTACGTTGCCCTAAAGCTCGGTAAAGACGCCCGTCCGCCAAATATCCGTGATGCAGAAAAATTACCAACCGGTGTAGTAGTCGGTGGTTCCGGCAGCGCAGCCGGAGTCATAGACCTTGCAATCGCCCTTGGAGCCCGTAAAGGTCGAGCCCTGGGCCATATCGCCCGCGGCAACAACGTAATAGCCGTCGGAATCGCGCCAGAAGCCCTCAGAATCCTGAGTCCATTCGCCCGTGCGATAGTGATAAAGCACATTGCTGCTGTAATAGGTCTCGCGGCGCCCGTTGTAGTTATTGACACCCGCAGAGCGCGTCAGGCCCGATCCGTTCGCACAGGACGCGGCAGACGCGCAGGACGAAGTGTAACCGGCGTTGTAGTACGAAGCCTGAGCGGCCTCGGCAGCCTCCGCCTCGGCGGCAGCGGCCTCGAGCGCTTCGCGCTTGGCATCCTCAAGCGCAGTGCGCAGCTCATCGAGCTCGGTCGACTTCGCGTCGACCTCCCCCATCGTCAAAAGACTGCCCGCACCATCGATACAACCTTGCAGCACAGCGCGCTCGTCATCGGTGGCATAGTCACCGTACATATTCATGATGATCTGAGCGCGCATCTCCAGGGAATCGCGCTTGGCCTCCATCGAGGCGTTCCACTCCTGCATGGAACCATAACCATCGCCGCGATAGTCAACAGGCTGCACCAGCGTCGTCTCGGACGGCGTAGATCCAACCGTATCGGACAGTGTTGCGGCGTGGGCATCAGTTGCACCGGCGCCCGCCAAAAGTGCCACGGTCAGAGCGGCGGAAAGGGCGGCGACTTTCGGTTTTCGTGAATCGATCCTCATGTAGCTGGAAACCTCCGTAGTGCGTTTTTGCTGCGTTTGAGCTGCGTGTGATTCAATCGCGCTGCATAGTACCCCGAGCAAATCGCGACCTGCGGTTTTACTTAAAAGGTGCACGTCAATTGCGTAAAACTCACATCCTCTCAACAGGAGTTTTCCACAACTCAAATGCATAAAGCATGCCAAAAACCCTGTAATAGCGCCCTCTCTATGCAAAAAAGGCGCCTGTGCAACCATTGTTCGCACAGGCGCCTTGAGCAGGCATTTTATGCAGTTATACCTATCGAGTCGCAAGGGGGCCTTGCACAAGACGCCTTACTCGTCCAGCGCGGCGAAGGCCTGCTTCAGATCCCAAATGACATCCTCGGCGTTCTCGGTGCCGATGGAAAGACGGATCGTGGAGGGCGTGATGTTCTGCTCGGCGAGCTCCTCGGCAGAGAGCTGGGAGTGCGTGGTGGTAGCCGGGTGCACGACGAGCGACTTGACGTCGGCCACGTTGGCGAGCAGCGAGAACACCTGCAGATGATCGATGAACTTCCAAGCTGCCTCCTGGCCACCCTTAATCTCAAAGGTAAAGATCGAGGCACCGCCGTTGGGGAAATACTTCTGATAGAGCTCGTGATCGGGGTGCTCAGGCAGGCTCGGGTGGTTCACCTTGGCGACGTGGCTGTCGCCAGCCAGGAACTCAACGACCTTCTTGGTGTTCTCGACATGACGGTCAACGCGCAGCGACAGGGTCTCGGTGCCCTGGAGCAGGACCCAGGCGTTGAACGGGCTGATGCAGGCGCCCTCGTCGCGCAGCAGGATAGCGCGGACATAGGTTGCGAAGGCGGCGGGACCGGCAGCCTCGGCAAACGAGACGCCATGGTAGGAGGGGTTGGGCTCGGCGATCTGCGCATACTTGCTGCTCGCCTTCCAATCGAAGTTACCGCCGTCGACGATCACACCGCCCAGCGAGGTGCCGTGGCCGCCGATGAACTTGGTTGCGGAGTGGACGACGATGTTGGCACCATGCTCCAGCGGACGGAACAGATACGGGGTGCCGAAGGTGTTGTCGACGACAACCGGCAGACCGTGCTTCTTGGCGATCTCGGAGATGGCGTCGATGTTGGGGATGTCGGAGTTGGGGTTGCCAAGCGTCTCGAGATAGATGACCGTGGTGTTGTCCTTGATGGCGCCCTCGACCTCGTCCAGGTTGTGGGCATCGACGAAGGTGGTCTCGACGCCAAACTGGGAGAGCGTATGCTCCAGCAGGTTGTAGGAGCCACCGTAGATGGTCTTCTGAGCCACCACGTGGTCACCGGCCTGGGCAAGTGCCTGCAGGGTATAGGTGATGGCAGCGGCGCCAGAGGCGACGGCGAGGCCAGCAACGCCACCCTCGAGCGCGGCGATACGGTCCTCAAAGACGCCCTGGGTGGAGTTGGTCAGACGGCCGTAGATGTTACCAGCATCGGCAAGACCAAAGCGGTCGGCGGCGTGCTGGGAGTTGCGGAACACATAGCTCGTGGTCTGGTAGATAGGCACGGCGCGGGAGTCGGATGCGGGATCGGCGCTCTCCTGGCCAACGTGAAGCTGCAGGGTATCGAAACCAAAGGTGTGCTCGGGGTTGTTGATGAACTGGCTCATGATGATCTCCTTGATCGAACAAAAGTAAATTAATTAGAGAGAAGTAAGTCGCTGTCTCCTGATCACGCCGACGGGCGCAAACAGGAGCCCGGCATTCGTCTTGGTAAGCAATTCATATGCGGGCCTCCTTTCGCATCCCGGTTCCGTGGTCGGTTTAATTACCTACCGCCTTTGTGTGTTTTGAATAGTACGAGCATTGTTTCGCTCGGTCAATCACTTAAAAGCGCTAACCTGTTATCGGTTTTATAGATAGCAATCGAAAGGATGACGTCGATGACCCTTCAGCAGCTTCGTTTTCTGATTGCCGTGGCAGAGTCCGGCTCAATTAACGCCGCAGCTCAGCGCCTCTATACCGCTCAGTCCAACATCTCAAACGCCGTCAAAAGCCTGGAACAGGAGCTCCACCTGGAGATCTTTACGCGCTCCAGCCGCGGCGTCACGCTCACCAACGACGGCACCGAGCTTTTGGGCTATGCGCACCAGGTCGTAGAGCAGGCCGACATGCTCGAGGCGCGCTACGAGGACGGCGGCACCCCGCAAGCCCGCCTCGCCATTTCTGCCCAGCACTACGCCTTTTCGGTCGAGGCCTTTGTCAACGTGGTCGAGCGCTGCCGCGACAGCAAGTTCGAGTTCATCATGCGCGAGACCACCACATCGCAGATCATCGATGACGTCCGCGCATTCCGCAGCGATATCGGCATTCTGTATCTGGATGACTTTAACGCCCGCGTTCTGCAGAAGGCCTTCGCCGATGCCCGCGCAAGCTTCCATCCCCTATTCGACGCGACGGTCCACGTCTTCGTTAGCGAGCGCCACCCGCTTGCCCGCCGCCCGCAGCTGTCCCTTGCCGACCTCACACCATATACGCGCTACAGCTTTGAGCAGGGAACCTCAAACTCCTTCTATTACGCCGAGGAACCTTTTAGCTATATCCCTTGCGACCGCAACATACGAATCTCGGACCGCGGAACACTTACTAACTTACTTATCACGTCGAACGGCTACACCCTGTCGACCGGTGTCCTCTCCAATGAAATGCAATGGGGTATGGCATCGATCCCGTTAGCAGACGCCCCAACGATGCACGTAGGCTATATCATGCACGACGAGCGCAAGCCCTCTCCCCTCTTGCAGCAATACCTCGACGAGCTCAACCGCATCATCCATGCCAACTAACTGTCGGAAGACGGGGTAGAAATCGTAGATTGCTAGCCCCCGGCGGGCATGGCGCTACAATGGTCACTCACACGAAACGTACCCAACGAAAGGAAGCCCGTGAAGGTCATCATCTATACCGACGGCTCGGCCCGATCAAATCCGGGACGCGGCGGCTACGGCGCCGTGCTCAAATACACCAACCCCGCCGGCAAGACCTTCACCTCCGAGCTTTCACGCGGCTACGCCAAGACCACCAACAACCGCATGGAGCTCATGGCGGTCATCGTGGCGCTCGAGGCACTTAACCGCCCCTGCGAGGTCGAGGTCCATTCCGATTCGCAGTACGTCGTCAACGCCTTTAACAAGCACTGGATCGACGGCTGGAAAAAGCGCGGATGGAAAACCGCCAACAAGCAGCCCGTTAAGAACCGTGACCTGTGGGAGCGCCTGCTTGCCGCAAAGAGCAAGCATAAGGTGGAGTTCATCTGGGTTAAGGGTCACGCCGGACACGAGCTCAACGAGCGCTGCGATGAGCTCGCCACCACGGCGGCCGACGGCAGCAACCTCGATATCGACACCGGCTTTAACGAGAGCGACCTGTAACGGCGTTTTCGCGCAGCTTTATATCCCCACGCGCTACACTCATCCTGTAGACCAAACAACGCAAGGGGGACGTATGCTGCGCATCGCGACCATCGGCACATCCATGATTACCGACGACTTTATCCAGGTCGTCAACGCCAACGACCAAGCCGCGTTTGTGGGCACGCTCTCGCGCAATGCAGATCGCGGCGCCGCCTTTACCGCCGAACACGGCGGCGAGCGTAACTTCACCGCACTTGACGAGCTTGCGTCCGCCGACGACGTCGACGCCGTCTACATCGGCAGCCCCAATGCGCTCCACTACGAGCAGGCGCTCGCCTGTATCGCCGGCGGCAAGCACGTCATCGTCGAGAAGCCCTTCTGCGCCACCGAAGCGCAGGCGCTGGAAGTCTTCCGCGCTGCCGAGGCAGCAGGTGTCGTAGCCCTCGAGGCCATGCGCCCCCTCCACGATCCCGCCTTCCACGCCATCGAGGACGCCCTGGGCGAGATCGTCCCCATCCGCCGCGCCTCATTGCGCTTTGGCAAATATTCCTCGCGCTACAACGAGATTCTCGCGGGACGCGCCACCAATATCTTCGACTGCAATATGGCATCGGGTTCCCTCATGGACATTGGCGTCTACGCCGTCGAGCCCATGGTCGAGATTTTCGGCATGCCCTCCGGTCTCACCAGCATGACCACGCTACTCGACCCCACCACGCGACAGCTCACGCACGGCCCCATCGACGGCTGCGGTTCCATCCTCGCCAGCTACGGCGGTGGCCGGATCTCCGTCGAGCTCGCGCACTCCAAAATTACGAATGACCTGCTGCCCTCGCAGATCGAAGGCGAGCGTGGCACTATCCAGATCGACCATCTGTCCACGCCCCGCAACGTCCGCATCGACTATCGCGGCGACGTCGTACGCGGCTCGGCGACCGAGGCACCGCGCGAACAGGGCGACAACGGCCGCGTGCTCGACCTGCCCAAATCGAGCAACACTATGGAATACGAACTCACAGACTTTATCACCGCCATCGGCGGCATCGATAACGTTAAGGAAGAGATTTGGGAGACCCCGGCGGGACGCCACGAGCTTGGCCACTACCGCGATGTCACACTCGTCTCACTGCGCATCATGGATGCCGTGCGCCAGCAGGCCGGCATAACCTTCCCGGCCGACGCAGGCAAGCAGGCATAGCGATGGGCCTCTTCGATACGTTCTTCTCCAGTGTCACCGGCGGCAGTCGAGAGCCTCAAAAACCATCAAACGTCGAGCTCGAGCTGCGCCGCAGGCTTACTGTGCTCGCAAGCGACGGGGTCACTCAAGACACTCCCCTGCGCTATTTCCTGCGCTGGGCGGGGCAAGTCCAGGGCGTTGGCTTTCGCTTTACCAACACCAACCTCGCGCAGGCACGCGCGCTCACCGGCTGGGTGCGTAACATGGAAGACGGCTCAGTCGAGATGGAGATACAGGGAGCTCCGGCAAATATCCTATCTCATCTCGAGGCGCTTCATGCCTCCTACGAGCGCATGGGAACGCGTTTTCGCCTCGTAGACGCCCAGGCCCGAGCCCCACTTACCAATGAAGACGGTTTCACGCCTCGTTATTAGTATTGTGTGCTAAATACGGTATCATTTACCTACGACCGTTGATAGAAAAGAGGCGAGGCGCATGGCGGTGCAAAGAAGGAATACCAAGCAGCGAAAGCTGGTTCTTGACGCCGTGCGCCAAAGCTATAACCATCCCACCGCCGACGAAATCTACAACGCCGTGCGCGAACAGGATGACAAGATCAGCCGCGGCACGGTCTACCGCAACCTCAATCTCTTGGCCGACGCCGGCGAGATTCTCTCCATCAAGACGCCGGGCGGCAGCCGCTTTGATCGCACGATCGAGCCGCATGCGCATATCATCTGCACCTCATGCAGCCGCGTCATCGACGTACCGCTCCCCTTCGATGCCCAGCTCGACGCCAAAGCGTCCGAGCAAATCGGCTGGCACGTCACGTCGCACTGCACCATCTTCGAGGGTCTCTGCCCCGACTGCCGGTAGATGTTTGGGACATGCCTACTCGGCGAGCAGGCGACGCAGCTCTTCTTCGACCGTGCGCACGTAACGGACACGGTCGTTGATGTCGCGCATGCTGGGATTGCAGCTTTCCATCAGATAGGGATGGCCCACCACGTTGAGCATGTCGCGATCGTTTTCGTTATCGCCAAACGCCATCATCTCGTTAGGTGAGATCCCCAGCGCGCAACCATAATCGGCAAGTGCGGACCCCTTGCCCGAATCAAAGCCGATAAAGTCGGTCCATTCGGTTCCCGACGTCATCACATCGACCCGGTCGCTAAAGCGACGCATAAAATACTCCAACGCCGCCGGCTGCTCTGTCTCGGGCGTTTGAAACGCAATCTTAATGACATCCTCGTCAATGTCCTCGGGACGGTCGACCACCGCCACATCGCAATGGACCTCGTAACGCAAATGGTCGATGAACGCATCGTTGCCGCTTATGGTGTAGAGGTGCCCCTCGCAGGAAAGGGTTACGTCGGCATGGGGGTAGGCGACCACGGCATTCGCGATATCCATCGCCAGATCACGCTCCATAGAGCGCTTGACGACGGCACGCCCCTCGCTCATGACCAGGGCGCCGTTTTCGCACACATAGGCAAGCTCGTCCGCCACCGGGGCAAACAGGTAACGCAAGCTCGCATATTGACGGCCACTCGCCGGCATAAACACAATGCCGCGACGATGCAGCTCGTCGATGAGCTCAAATGCCTCGGGGCGTGGCTCGCGCTCCCCCGGATGCAGCAACGTACCATCCAAATCGCAGGCGATCAGCCTGATTCCCTCGAGACCCATATATTCCCCCAAAGCATCTCATCAGAAGTAAGACGGACTTTGAATAGTTACCTCTCAAAGTCCGTCTTACGCATACGCACGCTAACCGCGCGCCTTCTTTACGATCGTAAAGTCGGGAGCCATACTCACAACGACATCCGCCGCACTCGACGCAAAGCGCCGGCCCGCATCGAGTTCACGGGTAACCACCGAGAGCCGAACACCCTCGACGCCCCGGAGCATGCGACCCAAAACCGGTTGCACCGGCGTATACATGCGCACGGTATGCTCGTCCGAATCGCCTCGGAAAAGCGGCGCATGCATATTGCCGATCTCCCAGCATACATGCGCAAGCGCAATCGGGTCCATGCGGTCGACTTCGACCAGATAGACTTCGGCGCTGCGTAGGCGCACGACAACCGTCACAGGTACCATGCCCGTACAGTCGATGGCAATCACATCGCCATCGACAAGGCGAACGCCATCGGCAGCGCCCAGCCGAATATCGACCGTACGCCCCAGCTCCGTCACGCCCACGAATGTGCGGGCATCGGCCTGGTCCCAATCGAGCAGTAGCTCATCGACCTCAAAGACACCGCCCAGCTCCCGGCGAAGCAAAAGCTCATAGGACGGATCGTTGAGATTTCCGAGGCACGCTGTCGAAACCAGATTTGCAGGCATAGCCTAGTCCTCGACCTCGACGAGATCGATGTCAAAGTTGAGATCCTTGCCGGCGAGCTCGTGGTTGGCGTCGAGCGTCACGGCCTCGGGCGTCACATCGATGACAACGGCAGGGACGGGCATGCCACTCGGCGTGGACAGGAAGAGCTTCATGCCCTTCTCGATCTGCTCGATGTTGGGAACCTGCTCGGCCGGGAAGGTCAGAACCATCTCGGGATTGTGCTCGCCGTAGGCATCGGCAGCAGGAATGTGCACGGTCTTCTTCTCGCCCACCTGCATGTCGACGACAGCGGCGTCGAAGCCCTTGATCATCTGACCGGCACCGCAGGTGAACTCCAGCGGCTCGCCGCGATCGTAGGAGCTATCGAACTGCGTGCCGTCGTCGAGCGTGCCGCGATAATGGGTCTTGACCTTCTTGCCCTGGTTGGACATGGTAACCTCCGTAATAAGGGCGGCGCACAACGCGGGCCGCCATGAACATATGGCGCTAACTATACCCTAGTCATACAATTCAATGACAGTTTGCAAAGAAACGCTGCAACCGGAGGAACCATGGCATATCCCGTATTTGATCTACACTGCGACACCGCCGACCGCATCGGCTGGGCCACGCTCGATCTCGACCTGCGCTTTACCGCCGGCACCGACGGTTATTTCCCCGGCGACGAAACGCATCCGCAAGATTTCGACCTCATCGAGGGCAACGCCTGCGCCATCTCGCTCGCAAAGATCGGCAACACGCCGTGGGCACAGTGCTTCGCCACGTTTGTCCCCGATGAGATTCCCACCGCCCACGCCGCGCGCTTCCAGGCGCAGATCATGGCGCACATGAGCGGCCAGGCAATGCTCAACCACGACCGCATGGTCAACGTACGCAGCGCGGCAGACATTCGCCCTGCGCTCAAGGACGGCAAGGTCGCTTGCATCCACACCATCGAAAACGCGACGTTCTTTGCCGAGGACCCCGCGCTGATCGAGGTGCTCAAGCGCCTGGGCGTACTCCTGTCATCACTCAGCTGGAACGCGCAGGGACCGCTCGCGAGCGGCCACGACACCCACGCCGGCCTCACCGCCGCCGGCATCGAGGCACTTACGCAGATGGAGCACGCCGGCATGGTACTCGACGTCTCCCACCTCAACGATGAGTGCTTTGACGAGGTCGCCGCCCGCGCCACGCGTCCCTTCGTCGCCAGCCACTCCAACTCCCGTGCAGTTTGCGGCGCCAAACGCAACCTTACCGACGACCAGTTCCGTACCATTCGCGACATGGGTGGCATCGTCGGCCTCAACTACTGCAGCGAGTTCCTTTCCAACGACGCAACCGACAAGACCGCCGCAGACGTCACCTTCGACCAGCTGGCGGCACATATCGAGCACTGGCTCGACCTGGGCGGCGAGGACGTCATCGCGCTCGGCGGCGACTGGGACGGCGCCACTGTGCCCGCTTTCCTCTCCGATGCCAGCAAGATGCCCGAGTTCCAGAACATGCTTTCCAAGCATTTTGGCAAGACCGTGATGCAAAAGCTCTGCAGCGACAACGCGCTTGCCTTCTTCGAGCGTTATTAATTTCACATCCCTTGAGCGGGCCGGCATGCCGAACGGTCGACATGCCGGCCCGTCCCCAATCTGAAGGACCGCTTTTGACGCAGCAGTTTACGATTTCCGTATCCCGACCGGATGGGACGCCCATCCCCGTCGTAGTTACCAAAAAGCGCGTCAAGAACTTCAACCTACGCGTCACATCGAGTGGTGAGGTCCACGCCAGTGCACCGCTCGGCGCCAGCCGCGAGCGCATCGAAGCGTTTGTAAAGCGCAACAGTGCCTGGATTGTCAACCGACTTGCCCAGCGTGAGCGACGTCAGGCGACGGCGCGAGAGCCGCTCAGTCCCTCGTCCATCATTGCACTTTGGGGCAAGCCCGTCACGGTACAGGATGCGCTCGATCACAACTTTGCGTCACCCGCACCGCGACCCAAACAGGCCACCTTCGCAAGTTTTATGGGTACCGATGAATCGGACGAAAGCCCACAGGCAAAGCGGCACGCAATCCTCGACGGCCTAACGTCCGATGAGCTCCAAGCCCACATCGACCAGCTCTATACGTCCGAAGTCACATCGGCGCTACGCGATATGGTGCACGCATACGAAATCGCAATGGGTGTCGCCGTTTCCCGCGTTTCCGTACGCAGCATGAAAACGCGTTGGGGCTCATGCACGCCCAAATCCGGCGCCGTTCGCATCGCACGAGAACTTGCCGCCTATCCCGTCGAATGCCTCGACATGGTTGTAGCCCACGAGCTCGTCCACTTGCTCGAGCTAAGCCACAATCAGCGGTTTCACGCCCTGCTCGACACGTACTGCCCCAACAATAGAGCGCTGTCACAGCGGCTCAAGCAGCCACCCATAGAGATGTATTAGAACCGGTTAGCGCACGCGCTCGATCTCGACACCGCAGCTTACCAGGGGAAGACCGACGGGCGCCCAAGGCTTATCGAGCTTAACGCGCACGCCAAGCAGCAGGGGGTAACGACGTAGCAGCATCGAGGCCACGCCCTCGGCTGCAGCCTCGATGAGCTTAAACGTATGCTCGCGCAGATAGCCATCGACATCGTGGCACACCGAGCCATAGTCAATCGAGGCGTCCAAGTCATCGTGCTCTCCCGCTGCACGCAAGTCGGCATAGAGCACCAAGGACACGATGAATTTCTGGCCCAGCGCGTTCTCTTCGGGATACACGCCGTGGTTGGCAAAGACCTCGAGACCGTCGATAGTAATGCGATCGGCATGGCGAAGATCGTCATAGCTCACGTGGGGCACCGCCGTTGCAGTGGATATTTCGCCCCTTCCACGGCGGGCGAGCTCGGCGCCTTCAGTCTTGGTTGCATTCTCGGGCAGTTTCTTGTTACTCATCGCGATCGTCTCCTTCGTTTAGAACCCCGACCGCGCAACTAACTACACGCGAATCGACAGGTTCTTTTTATCATCGCTCCAGTTGCAAGCATTGCGCGCGGGGCATGCAAAGCAGGCGCGCGACGCTTTGTCGGCTGCATAGAGCAGACGCTCAAGCGGTTGGCTGTTCACGCGCAGCTTTCGATGGCCCAGAATGGCCGTCTTAATGGCTGCGGCATCGGCCGGCTCAAACGCCACATCATCGGACATGCCGCCGAGGATCGCATCAGCAACGCGTTCGCTTGCAACATCATGGGATATACCCGATTCATACTGTTCATCTTTGCCGATATCGTGAAGAAGCGCCGTGGCATAGATGACCTCTCGATCAAATCCGAGCTGCTCCTCAAGATTCTTAATCCACATAATGCGCGCGACATCCAGCAGATGGTCAATACCGTGGCGGCAAAAGATGCGCCCCGATTCCAACTGCGCAATGTTGCCCAGATGCCGCCGGAACAGTCCGTTGGCACAGATGTAATCAATGCGAAGCATGGCACCAAAGGGAGTCAGGCCCGAAGCCATAAAGCCGCGACGAGGCGTTCCCTCATCGGTCTTCGATGCAAAGTCGTTGACGACTCTCATGGTTAGCGACCCAGCATCCTAAAGAATCGCTCCTCGAGCGACGGATCGGTCTCAAAGACGCCGCGACGAGCAAGCGTTACGGTCTTGGTACCGGGTTTTTGCACGCCGCGCATGGTCATGCACATATGCTCGGCTTCCATCAGTACGATCGCTCCTTGGGGAGCAAGATAATCCATAAGGGCATCGGCAACCTGTGCACACAGCTGCTCCTGCAGCTGCAGACGGCGGGCATAAACCTCGACCGTACGGGCGAGCTTGGAAAGCCCAGCCACCCGACCGTTAGGAATATAACCAATGGCGGCCTTGCCATAAAACGGCAGCAGATGATGCTCGCACAGCGAGTAAAACGTGATGTCGCGCTCGATAACCAAGTCGTTCGAGGCGACGGCAAAGGTTTTGGACAGGTGCTCCTCGGCACTCTGGTCCATACCGCCGGCGATCTCACCATACATACGGGCAACGCGCGCCGGGGTCTCCAGCAGGCCCTCACGAGTTGGGTCCTCGCCTATGCCCTCAAGCAACAGCTTAATGGCGGCCTCGACTTTTTCCTGATCGACCATCTGGGCCTCACTTTTCCGATTTCACGTTAGCGCTATGGTACCACGCCCTTTGGCATCGACCACAAGCTACATAGTATGGGTCGAATAGACCGGATCATCACGCCAAAGTTCAACCGCATCACAAAGCGCAACGCCCTCGCGCTCAGCACGGTCGCGCGTAGCGTTCATATCAATCACACGCTGGTTACTCGAGCCCCTAAAGCGCAATGAGATATCGTACAGATCCTGAACAAACGGGCCATCCACCAACATATCGAGGCAGGCAAGGATACGGTCCGTGACCTCGGTATGGTGACGACCACCTGGCATAAGCTCCTCGAGCACGTCGCCGGTAAAACACCAAATGGTCTTTCCTGACCCCGCAGGATAAGCGGCACGAACGCGCTCGACAAACTCAACGAGTCCCGCCTGATTCTCGGGCTCCATAGGTTCGCCGCCCAGAATCGTCAGGCCGTCAATAAAGGGATGATCGAGGCTCTCGATAATCTTGTCCTCGACGGTGCGATCAAAGGACTCGCCCGCAGCAAAGTCCCACGCAACAGAGTTAAAGCAATTCTTGCACCCACGACGGCACCCGCTCACAAACAGAGAAGTACGAACGCCTTCCCCATCAGCAATGTCGAAATACTTTATGTTCGCGTAG
Organism: uncultured Collinsella sp.; assembly: GCA_902462065.1. Lineage (GTDB taxonomy): Bacteria > Actinomycetota > Coriobacteriia > Coriobacteriales > Coriobacteriaceae > Collinsella. The sequence goes on along the minus strand of CABQAK010000003.1, from coordinate 52,538 downwards.
TTCATAGGTAACTCTCCCGGGAGGCCGGGACATATCATCCCGTCCTCAAACATTCTCGGCCTTCGGCCTGCGAAACTGCGGGCGGGACGATATGTCCCGGCCTCATGCAAAGGGTAACTCAATGAACGAAGCGAACATCGAGTATAGGGTTCAAGGTCCAATAAATACTTTGTTGCAGCTCAACCGTCATCGCAAGCAAAGCGTTGCTGCAAGTCAACTCATTTCCACTAAGAACTTCGAGGGGTGAGCAGACCGCGCGCTGCATCTCAGCTACGTCAACTTGGCCGCCCCGTAGCGAGGCCCCGGACCTTTGCTCGATATGAGTTCCGCACGAACAGGAGGCGCCAGTGGCGCCTCCGTCGTGAGCCAGGACTGTCCGAAATAGCGAGTAAAGGTCCGGGGCCTCGCTACGGGGCGGCCTGGGATGGTTATTAGAGATGCAGCACGCGGTCGCGGATCTCCTCGGTTCGGCCCTGGTTCCAGAATTGGGTACCGATGTAACCGCACGTGCGACGGGCGACATTCATCTTCTCCTGGTCACGATTGCCGCAATTGGGGCACTCCCACACCAGCTTGCCATCGTCCTCGACAATCTTAATCTCGCCGTCGTAGCCGCACACCTGGCAGTAGTCGCTCTTGGTGTTGAGCTCGGCGTACATGATGTTGTCGTAGATGTACTGCATCACGCGAATGACAGCCTTGAGATTGTCCTGCATGTTGGGAACTTCGACGTAGGAGATGGCGCCGCCCGGCGAAAGCTGCTGGAACATACCCTCGAACTTAAGCTTATCGAAGGCATCGATCTCCTCGGACACGTGGACGTGATAGCTGTTAGTAATGTAGCCCTTGTCCGTCACGCCCGGGATAATGCCAAAACGGCGCTGCAGGCACTTGGCGAACTTGTAGGTCGTCGACTCAAGCGGGGTACCGTACAGCGAGAAGTCAATATCGCTTTCGGCCTTCCACTCCGCGCACTTGTCGTTCATGCGCTGCATGACGGCCATGGCAAAGGGCGTGCCTTCCTTCTCGGTGTGGCTGTGGCCCGTCATGTACTTGACGCACTCGTACAGGCCGGCATAACCCAGACTAATGGTGGAGTAACCGCCCACGAGCAGCTTGTCGATCGTCTCGCCCTTCTTCAGGCGGGCGAGGGCGCCGTACTGCCAAAGAATCGGTGCGGCATCCGAAAGCGTACCCATCAGACGCTCATGACGGCACAGCAGGGCGCGGTGGCACAGCTCAAGGCGCTCGTCGAAGATCTTCCAGAACTTGTCCATGTCCTGATGCGAGCTCAGCGCGACATCGGGCAGGTTGATGGTCACAACGCCCTGGTTAAAGCGACCGTAGTACTTGGGCTTGTTCGGGTCATAGTTCAGCGCGTTGGCCACGTTGTTAAATCCGTTACCGGAGCGGTCGGGCGTCAGGAAGCTGCGGCAACCCATGCAGGTATAGCAGTCGCCGTTGCCCGCGGTCTCGCCCTTCGACAGCTTGAGCTCGCGCATCTTCTTCTCGGAGATGTAGTCGGGCACCATGCGCTTGGCGGTGCACTTAGCAGCCAGCTGGGTCAGGTAGAAGTACGGGGAATTCTCGTGAACGTTATCGTCCTCGAGTACATAGATGAGCTTGGGGAATGCCGGGGTAATCCACACGCCGGCCTCGTTCTTAACGCCCTCGTAGCGCTGGCGAAGCGTCTCCTCCACGATCATGGCAAGGTCGTGCTTCTCCTGAGGCGTACGGGCCTCGTTAAGATACATGAAGACCGTCACGAACGGCGCCTGGCCGTTGGTGGTCATAAGGGTCACGACCTGATACTGAATCGTCTGAACGCCGCGACGGATCTCGTCACGCAGGCGGTCCTCAACAACCTCGCGGACCTTTTCGGGAGATGCGGAAACGCCGAGCTCCTCGAGCTCGCGGGCGACCTCGCCGCGAATCTTTTGACGGCTCACCTCGACGAACGGGGCAAGATGGGTCAGCGAAATCGACTGGCCACCGTACTGGGAGGAAGCAACCTGAGCGATGATCTGCGTCGCGATGTTGCAGGCGGTCGAGAAGCTGTGCGGCTTCTCAATCAGCGTACCCGAGATAACAGTGCCGTTCTGGAGCATGTCCTCCAGGTTCACCAGATCGCAGTTGTGCATGTGCTGGGCAAAGTAATCCGAATCGTGGAAATGGATCAGGCCCTCATTATGGGCATCCACGATCTCCTGGGGCAGCAGCACGCGCTGGGTCAGGTCCTTGGAAATCTCGCCGGCCATATAGTCGCGCTGAACGGAGTTGACGGTCGGGTTCTTGTTGGAGTTCTCCTGCTTAACCTCTTCGTTATTGCACTCAATCAACGACAGGATCTTGTCATCGGTCGTGTTCTTCTGGCGCTTCAGGCTCTGAACATAGCGATAGATGATGTAGTGGCGGGCAACCTCGTAGCAGTCGAGACGCATGATCTCGTCCTCGACCAAATCCTGAATCTCCTCGACCGAAACAGTGTGGCCCGCGTTCTCGCATGCCTCGGCGACGTTTTGCGCCGCATAAACCACCTGGCGGTCGGTAAGACGAGAGCTCTCCTCGACCTCCAAGTTTGCGGCGCGGATGGCATTGACGATCTTATCGATGTCAAAGACAACCTCGGTGCCGCTGCGCTTGATGATCTTCATCCTCTTGCCTCTTTCGCGTCGTAGCCTCATTGCGCTTCAGAGCCAAACGATGCCCGGCAGGGCTTGCCCCTGTCTTGCGGCGCCGTCGCGCAATCTGTGTTCTCGATAAACCATAAGTCCTCATGCGGACAATCCTCGCGGCCGATTAAGCGGCTCAAAGGCGTGTCCAAATGGGACGAATAAGGTCTTCGTTCTCTGTCCGCCATCTATCATACGACAAAGACGCATCTATATCCTGTATTCTTTTTTTAGTTCAAACACAACATATAGTGTTTCAGCAGGTCAAAGCAATTGGTCATTTTGCAGACGCATTAATTATGAGGGGTTCTTGGCAAGTCGGTAAAACGTTACCAACACGGCTACCTGCATGGCAGTTATAAAACCCCCTTAGTCAAGCCGCTGACAAATCCTACCAAAACCAAGCCACTCACGCCAAAAGAATCCAAAAGATTATGCTTGACCAACATGTTGCGGTCACGATCAGCCAGGACGTATGCAATCTGCCGGACCTCTACGGGATGCGAAGACCATCGCGTACAGACCTTGGATCAATATATGGTGGTGTGCTTGGTGGCAAAAAAACAAAACAGCCCAGAGGACATAGCCTCTGAGCTGCGAACATTTGGTGGGCGTTAGAAGATTTGAACTTCTGACCTCTTCCGTGTCAGGGAAGCGCTCTCCCCCTGAGCTAAACGCCCAAATGGAGCGGACAACGGGGCTCGAACCCGCGACCCCAACCTTGGCAAGGTTGTGCTCTACCAACTGAGCCATGTCCGCTTACGAGGATTAATCTTACGTGATACCCGCATCCTATGCAAGAACTTTTTTAAAAAGTTTTGCGACGCCCTCGCGAACCTCGCGAGGACATCAGCCACCACGGAAGGCGCAGGCAAACGCAAACTCGCCGCAAGAGGCCCCTACATCTCGCCGAGCATGATCCAGGCAGAGCTGTCCTGCGTGAGCCTGCCGTCTGCAAGCGGTGATGAGGTGAGCAGAACCCTGCCCGCCGGCAGCTCCACAGGTGCTGCACCGAAGTTCGACACACACGCCCAGCCGTTATCGCGGCGATAGGCGATGACGCCGCCCTCAGTGCCCTCGGCACCATCCGCAAGGCCAGTGCGCCCGTCAAGATCGAGCCACGCAAGATCGTTGGCGCGCCCGCGCAGCTTGCGCCGCAGCCAGAGGGCGTCACGATAGAGCGCAAGCATCGATGTCGGGTCCGCTTCTTCCCTATCGACAGCGAAATCGGAAAACCATGCAGGCTGCGGCAGATGGGGCGCCGCATCAGCGTCTGCCGGCGAAAACCCAAACGATCCGCCATGCGCGGGATCGTCCGCCGCCACCCACGGCAGGGGCACACGACAGCCGTCGCGCCCCTTCTCGAGCTTCGGTCCGTGCGTATTGGTCGCACTGGGATCTTCGAGTGCAGCCCACGGAATGTCAGCCACCTCAAAAAGGCCGAGTTCCTCACCCTGATACACGTATGCCGAGCCCGGAAGCGCCAGCTCAAGCAAAAGGGCCGCCCGCGCGCGGCGCTCGCCGAGTTCACGGTCCTCGTCATAAGACGACCCGTCGCGTAAGAGCCAGTCGAGCGCAATCTGATGGTAGCGCGTCGCCTTGATTTGCGGCAGGGCATAGCGTGTCGCCACGCGCGGCACGTCATGGTTGGAGAGTACCCAGGTCGAGGCGGAATCGGATTCGATGGCCGCCTTCAAGCCCTCCTCGATTGCAGCGTGCATGTCATCATAGGTCCAAATGGCCTTGGCGAACTCAAAGTTGAATGTCTGGCCAAGCTCGCTGGGGCGCGCGTAAAGATACTGGCGCTCGGGCAGCACCCACGCCTCGGCAACGGCGCTGCGCGGCGGGTTATAGCGGTCGAACACGCGACGCCACTCGCGATAGATCTCGTGGACCTCGTTGCGGTCCCACAGCGGATGGATGCCGTCGTCAACCATGTCATCGCCCTCGGCAAGATGCCACCGGTCGAGGTCATCGCGGTCGAGGTCCTTGGCGAGACCGTGCGCCACATCAATGCGAAAGCCATCGACGCCTCGATCGCTCCAAAACGCCAGGACGTCGCAAAAGAACGCATGAACCTCGGGGCACGACCAGTCAAAGTCCGGCTGCTCGGGCGTAAACATGTGCAGATACCACTGACCGTCCGCAACACGCGTCCAGGCGGGGCCGCCAAAGTTGGCATTCCAATTGGTGGGAGGCAGCTCGCCATGTTCGCCGCGACCATCGCGAAAGATATAACGGGCGCGCTCGGGCGATCCGGGGCCGGCGGCAAGAGCGGCTTTGAACCAGGGGTGCTGGTTGGATGAATGGTTAGGCACGATGTCGACGATGACCTTGATGCCGCGCGCGTGAGCCGCAGCGATCATGTCATCGAAGTCGTCAAGCGAGCCGAGACGTGGGTCGACATCGCAGTAGTCCGCCACATCATAGCCACCATCGACAAGAGGCGATGGGTAAAACGGGCTCAGCCAGATAGCCTCGATACCCAGCTGCTCAAGATAGTCCATCTGCTGGGTAATGCCCGCGATATCGCCCAGACCCGAACCAGTCGAATCCTTAAACGAGCGCGGGTAGATCTGATAGATTGCGGCGTCGGACATCCATGAACGCGAAGAAGACTTTTCTGTAGCCATGGGGCGTATCTCCCTTGCAACGAGGTTATGCGAGATGCCCACGATGATACGCCCAAAGCGGATATTCGCGGCAAACAACGCCACAGCCACGACCCAAAACACTCGCTCCCTCTCGGGTTCGAGCCCATGCGATGGGTACGAAAAAGCCCGGCTACCGTAGTAGTCGGGCTGCTGCGTTTGGAGCGGACAACGGGGCTCGAACCCGCGACCCCAACCTTGGCAAGGTTGTGCTCTACCAACTGAGCCATGTCCGCATATGTAAAACAAAACGGGCGCCGGAGCGCCCGGATGTTGCCTGGAGGCGAAGCCCGGATTCGAACCGGGGGTAAAGGCTTTGCAGGCCTCTGCCTTACCACTTGGCCACTTCGCCGAAAAAGGACCGCCTAAACGGTCCGGAAATGCAATGGAGCGGACAACGGGGCTCGAACCCGCGACCCCAACCTTGGCAAGGTTGTGCTCTACCAACTGAGCCATGTCCGCTTGCGGGTTATTAATTTACGCGAGTTGTCCAAAAGACGCAAGTACTTTTTTCAAAAAACTTGTCTGCCACATGTTCTTAGTAGCCAAACGCGCTAAAGCGATTGGCTAGGCACACGATTCCAGCGCTCCGCTAAACAGCTTCACCATCTGCACGCGCGTGCCGGCGCCGTCCGTACGACGAGCAACCTCCACGTTATCGACGAGCATACGCATAAGCTTGATACCACGGCCGCGTTCCTCAGATGCAACCGGCTCGCTCGTTTCATCGATAGAATAGCCGGCACCTCGATCAAGCACCTCAACCACAACGCGATCGCCATAGGCTTGAACCGTCAGGACGCACCCGATACCGCCCGCATGGTCATAGGCATTACCCAGCGCCTCCCCCGACGCCAATGCGACATCGTAGCGCTCGTCACGGCGCAACGGAAGCGATTCAAGGAGTTCGGCGATGCGATGTCGGTAGTATGGAAGATTCTCGATACCCTGACGGACCTCGACGCTCTTACTCCAGCGAGGCAGCTCCCCCACCGGAATAGCGGGAATAGACTCCCGTGCCGGCCCCGCGACATGAAGGATATCGACAAGACGAGCAATCTCCAAAAAGCGAACAACTTCACCCGATGCATTGACGAGCGAAAGCAGGCCTTCTCGCCTCATGAGCTCACGAGCGCGCGTAAGCAGGAATGCCAAGCCCGTCGAATCGATAAAGCTAACAGCCTGACAGTTGATGACGACACGACGCACGCCGCGGCCAATCAAAGCATCCAACCGCCGACGCAGCGCAGGCACCGTGGCGATGTCGATATCGCCTGGTGGCGTCAAAACCGCTATGTCATTCCACTCATTCATACGACCATGGTTCCCCAAAAAAGCCCACTCGATGCATTCGTTTCCCCAACCGTACGGATTCAGCCCGCCCAGCGTCGTCTATGAACGACCCCGTAAAAACTCAAGGGACACCAATGCAATGTCATCGTCCAGCGCCGATTCGGTAAATCGGTCAAGCTCGCCCAAGACCTTGCCGCAGATTCCCGATACGCCCTCACCCGAGACAGAGAGCAGAAGGTCGCGCAAGCGCTGCTCGCCAAAGAACACTCCGGTGCGGTCGCGGGCCTCAATCGTTCCATCCGTATACATGAAGAGCATGTCGCCGGGGGCGAACGTAAACACGCCTGTCTCGTACACCATGCTCTCAAAGGCACCGATTACGCCCGATTGGCATCCAAGCAGCTCGACCTCTCCCCCACGGGACTCGCCGCCACCCAGCGGCATCGACTCTGGCCTGATGACCATGGTCGGAGGATGGCCCGCCGAACAATACGTTGCGCGTCCGGCTTTAAGGTCAATCTTGGCGATAAAGGCTGTCACGAACGTCTCGACCCTCGAAAAGCCCATGAGCATGCTGTTAAGGGAGCGTGCCATGCGGGCCGGTCCAGCGCCCTCCCAGGCATATGCCGTCAGGGCCGTCTTGACGAGCGCGGACATCGATGCGGCCTCAATGCCTTTGCCAGACACATCACCCAGAATCATGACGGCGCAGTCGTCGGGAAGACGGATGAGCGTATAGAAATCGCCGCCGACCAACGCCGAGTTCGTGGCCGACAGGTACACCGAATCGGTTGCGATACCCGGAACATCCCCCAGGGAATTTCTCATGCCGATCTGGAGGGTCTGAGCGATATGGCGCTCCTCGCGCTTTTGAGATTCGCCTTCGTAGATCAGTTCAAAGTCATGCGCCAAGTGCACCAAGTAGTCATATTCAAGGTCATCAATCGGCTCTTGGCTACCATCACGAAGCAGCAGCGCGCGCGTTGTCGGTCTCTTCGCAACAGAAGCAGGGACAATCGCGTCGTTACTGTGCTTGCCATCACCCTCAGAGCGCGGGCGCCCCGCCTCGATGCCGGAGTCGACGTAGAGACCTTGACAAGGCAGACCGTGTGCCCTAAGCCAGCCTCCCATAGGCATCGATTCGTCAACGCGAGTTATACGGACGTGTTTAAGGTCCTCGGCACTCGTGCCGCCCAAAACAGACGCCTCAAAGCCATCAGGGCCAGCCCCCAGACGTGCCGCTGGCGTTGTCGTGGAAAAGAAAAGCTTCTCGGGATCGTCCGGCAAAGCAACGCGACTGCCGCCTTCAAAATCTATGACGTAGGAGTCCAGACTGGCGTCATACTCAACAGGGCAAAAATGGCAGTTGAGCATATTACAGATCTCGGACGATACCGCCTGGGTAGCCGCGGCGGAATCGTCTAGAAAGGTAAACAACTCATCACGTAAGACATTGAGCGAGCGGCCAAGCTCGGCCGTACGACGAGAACGAAGGCTCGATGCCATGCCGACCAGCTGGATAGACAGGTAATCGCAAATGACCTCGAGTACATTAACGTCATAGGCGAGCGGTGCCTGGGGGCGTTTCCAACCAACTTCCAGCACGCCAAGGATCTGCGTACCGTAAAAAACGGGAAGACAGATCTCGCTGCGGTACGGAGGCATATCTTGCACGCGCAACAGGTGCTTAGAACGATTGTCCAGGTCCATGAACATACCGGAGGCGGCCCTATCGCCCTCAAGGTCCTGTTGAATCGACAAGCGACAGGCACGCGACTCCCGAAGAACATACGTCGGAATACCAGCGCCATACGGCAAGAACTCGGGCAGGTAGCTGTCGTACAGCTCCTTGGAAACACCGCGAAGCTTAAAACCGCCGCTCTCAGAAAAATAGATAGCGGCACCCGAAGCATCGAGCGTTCCTACAAGCTGGTTCAAAACGGTATCAAGCAGGCTGGGTAGCTCATCGGAGCCCACGGTACTCATAATGACCGAGAGCGTGCCAGAGAGACGCTTGTTCGCAACTCTAAGCTCCGATAACGCACGCCTGAGTTGACGGTCGTGAGAATACTGTTCCTCGATACTGTGAAGCGCCACAAGGACACGTGGTGCGCGGCGCCCAAAGATACGTGGAGGCGTTACGGAGCCCGCACGAACCAAGACGGGGATAAAAGAGCCGTCACTCAGCTTGAGCATCAGTTCGTTCTCGGAGCCATCAGTTTCAAATGGCAGACGATGTTCCGTCGCACGTTCAAAAGCGGACGAGTACAGGACGTCTTTAACATCTCCACCGATGACGTCGGCACGTTCCTCACACATCAAACCAAGTAAGCGATTATTCACATGCAGAATGGTTCCGTCGAGCTCGCAGATGATGACAGCATCGCTCGTGATCTCGACTAGTTGGGCAACGTCTGCCCACTCGTTGCGTTCAAGCGTTTCCATCGTGGACCCCACCGTCTATCGGTAACAAAAAAGCCTCCGAAGAGGCTTCTCAAATGCGATGGTGTCGGAGGCGGGACTTGAACCCGCATGACCAAAAAGCGGTCACTAGCACCTCAAGCTAGCGCGTCTGCCAATTCCGCCACTCCGACATGCTATGTTGTTGATTCGCGGTTCGTTTTGTTAGACCCGCGCGTTCAACGAGGAAGATAATAACCTATGTTTCGAGAACTGCGCAAGCACTTTTTTGAAAAAAGTTTACGAATTTGTAAATGCGCAGGTAGACTGACCTGTTCGGGCAGGAATGAGGTTGCCTTCCAACGCGTCCTCGGGCATGCGGCATTATTTTGATCCGCGCTTCGCGCTACAAAATAATGCCGCCCCCTGCGGAATGCGTTGGAAGGCAACCTCATTCCGGCCCTAGGAGTATGTACTCCGGACACAGTTCTCAAACATGTTCTGGGGGCTGATGCAAATTTGGTGGCCCGGCTTTGCCGAGCCCTTATATAAGGAGGCCGGAGCTAAAGCTCCGGCCTCACTTAATTTCTTATTAGATAAAGTGAGCGATCGAGGAATCGCACTCCCATGCCGAGTTACCGCAGGGCCCGCCCTGGCGTTGCTTTTCAGAACATCCCGCAGGACGCAAGAAACCCCCGCCGCACGAAGTGCGCAGCGGGGGTTTCCATGGTCGAGGACGTTCTGAAAACTAAGTCCAGCACGGGCCCGGACAGACAACCGACTACAGGTCGATGTGCGATTCCTTGATCGGGAACGGCTCCGCGAAGTGGCACGCGCAGCAGTGGCCCGGGGCAACTTCCTTAAACTCGGGAAGCTTCTCGGAGCAGATACCCTGCGCAATCGGGCAGCGCGTGTGGAAACGGCAGCCGGTCGGCGGATCCAGCGGTGACGGCGGATCGCCGGCGAGGATGATGCGCTTGCGGGTCTTCTGGATATCCGGATCGGGCACCGGCACGGCAGACAGCAGCGACTGCGTGTACGGATGGTGCGGCTCACTGTAGAGCGTCTTCCAGTCCGAAACCTCGACCATCTTGCCCAGATACATAACGGCAACGCGATCGGAGATGTGCTGTACGACAGAGAGGTCGTGAGCAATGAAGAGATAAGCCGTACCAAACTTGTCCTGGAGTTCCTTAAGAAGGTTCAGAACCTGGGCCTGAATGGATACGTCAAGTGCAGAGACAGGCTCGTCGCAGATGATCAGCTTGGGCTTCAGAGCGAACGCGCGGGCAATGCCGACACGCTGACGCTGACCGCCGGAGAACTCGTGCGGATAGCGGTTGATGTGCTCGGGGTTCAGTCCTACAACGTCGAGAAGCTCGCGGACACGCTCAATGCGCTCTTCCTTGGTGCCCACGCCGTGAATGGTCATGGGCTCGGAGACGATCTCGCCGATGGTCATACGGGGATTCAGCGAAGCATAAGGATCCTGGAAGATAAACTGCATCTCGCGACGCATGTCCTTGATCTCATGCTTGCTCATCTCGGCAACATCTTTACCCTGGAAGAACACCTTACCGGCAGTCGGCTTGGTCAGGCGCATGATGGTGCGGCCCGTCGTGGACTTACCGCAACCAGACTCACCAACCAGACCAAAGGTCTCGCCAGGATAAATCTCAAAAGAGATGTCGTTTACGGCAGAGACGACGCGCTTGGAAAAACGCTTGGCGAACATGCCGGACTCAGCGGGGAACTCCTTAGAGAGGTGCTCGACCTTCAGCAGCGGAGTACGCTCGTTGGTATCTGCCATTACGCCTCGCCTCCCTTCTTGGAATCCTTGCGCGTACGGGACGTCTCAGGAGCGTTCTTGAGGAACTCGGGGTCACCGGAGTAGTGGCACGCAGAGTAATGACCAGACTCGGTGACAACGCGCTCGGGGCGCTGCTTGCGGCACTTATCGGTCGCATAGGGACAACGAGGCGAGAACACGCAGCCCTCGGGCAGGTTCATGAGCGAAGGCGGGTTGCCGTGAATCGGCGTAAGCGGCTTCTTCTCTTCGATGGCCTGCTCCGGGATGGAGCGGATAAGGCCCCAGGTGTAGGGGTGGCGGCTCTCGTAGAAGATTTCCTCAGCAGTACCGAACTCGACGGGACGACCGGCGTACATAACCATGATCTTATCGGCCATGTCGGCGACGACGCCCAGGTCATGGGTAATCATGATGATGGCGTTGCCGTTCTTCTCCTGCATTTCCTGCATGAGCTCGATAATCTGAGCCTGAATGGTAACGTCCAGAGCCGTCGTGGGCTCGTCGGCAATCAGAATATCGGGATCGCAGGCAAGAGCCATGGCAATCATGACGCGCTGACGCATACCGCCAGAGAACTGGTGCGGATACTCATTGACGCGCTTCTCGGGCTCGGGGATACCCACGAGGTCCAAAAGCTCGGTAGCGCGCTTGAGCGCCTCCTGCTTGGAGTAGCCACGGTGCAGACGAAGACCCTCGCCCACCTGCTTGCCAATCTTATAGACCGGGTTCAAGGAGGTCATAGGATCCTGGAAGATCATCGCGATGTCGTTACCGCGAATGTGCTGCATCTCTTCCTCGGTCATTTCGAGGATGGAGCGGCCGCGATAGCGAACGTCACCGCCCTCAATCTTTCCCGGAGGCATCGAGATAAGGCCCATGATGGTCATGGCGGTCACGGACTTACCGGAGCCGGACTCACCGACGACGCCCAGGGTCTCGCCGCGATCGAGCGTGTAGGAGACACCGTCGACAGCGCGAACGACGCCATCCTCGGTGTGGAAATACATCTTAAGGTCATCGACCTCGAGCAGATGCTGGCCCTCGGGAACCGGCTGGTCCTTCAGGTCCACATAGTTCTTGTTCTTCTTCATCCTTATGCGTCCTTCATCTTGACGTCGAGGGCGTCGCGCAGACCATCACCCAACAGGGTGAAGGCGAGCACCGTCGAGAGAATTGCCAGACCGGGCATGATCATCATCCAGGGAGCAGTCAGGAGATACTGCTGACCGTCCTGAATCATGGAGCCCCACGAAGGCGTAGGCGGAATAACGCCCATGCCGAGGAAGGACAGAGCGGACTCGGTCAGAATGGCGCCACCAATGTTCATGGTCGCGTAGACCACGATGGAGGCGACGGAGTTCGGGAAGATGTGACGTACAACGATACGAGCATCGGATGCACCCATCGCGCGCGCAGCATCAACATAGTCGTTTTCCTTGACGGTCAGGATCGCGGATCGGAAGACGCGCGCAATCGAAGGCCAGCCGAGAATACCGATGGCGATAAAGACGTTCTGAAGGCCACGGCCGATAACGGCGATCATGGCGACAACGAACAGCACGTACGGGAACGCCAGGAAGATGTCCGCACAGCGCATGATGATCGTATCCCAGATGCCGCCGTAGAAACCGGCCAGAGCACCCATGACCAGACCAATTAGCGTGGAGATCGCGGTGGCCATAATTCCGACGGACAGCGAAACGCGCGCACCGTAGATAACGCGGACGAGAATGTCACGACCAAGGGCGTCGGTGCCAAACGGGTGCTCTGCACACGGAGCCAACAGCGACGTCTCGGCCATAGTGGTCGAGTCGGAAGCCGTCGGGGAACCGAGCCAGGGCTTAGCCCACAGATCTGCGGTCAGGGCAACCACAACGACGATGATGATCCAGCAGACACCGATAACGGCGAGCTTGTTCTTACGAAGACGCTTAAAAGCGTCGCCCCACAGCGTGCGGGACTTGGCGGGAGCAGATGCGACCTTGGTGGCGGTAGCCTGCTCCTGAGACTGAGAATCAGTTTCCTGCATGAGACGTACCTCCCTTAGGCCTTATCCGACGGACCGCCAAGGCGGATGCGCGGGTCGAGGAATGCATAGCTAATGTCGACGAGCAGGTTGATCACCATGACGACGACAACGATGAGCGTAACGCCGCCCATAACGATGGGCCAGTCACGCATGCTAATGGCGCGATAGACCTCATAGCCGATACCGGGCCAGTTAAAGACCGTCTCGGTCAGGATGGCGCCCGAAAGCATGCCGCCAAAGTCGACACCAATATAGGTAACGACGGGGATGAGTGCATTCTTAAGCGCATGCTTGACGATGATCGCACGATTGGAGAGACCCTTGGCCTTTGCCGTACGGATGTAATCCTGGTTCATGACGTCAAGCAGCTGCGAGCGCATAATGCGCGCAGCATAAGCGGTCGAAACCGAAGCCAGCGTAATGGTCGGAAGCACATAGTGCATCCAATCCTGATACTGAGAGCTGGAACCGCCGGCACCCGAGATCGGCATGGAGATTGCACCGCCCGTGGCGTCCTTGAGGATGACGCCAAAGAACAGCTGCAGCAACATACCGAGCCAGAAGGCCGGGACCGCAACGAGGATCGACGTGGTGAGCGTTACCAAAATATCCCAGAAGGAATAACGCTTTACCGCCGAAATGATACCCGCACCGATACCCATGATTGCCTCGAGCACGATGGCGCACGCGGCAAGTTTGACCGTATACGGATACTTCTGGGCGAAGATTTCCGTAACCGGCAGCTTGCGCTGATACGAATTGCCCAGATCGCCATGAAGCAGGCCGTTCATGTAATACAAGTAACGGTCCACGAGCGACGTTTGAACGGGGTCGCCGTTCTCGTCAAGGATCGCGTTGCCGTCCTCGTCCGTCTGGACCAGGTGATAGCGAACGCGAAGCTGAAGCTCCACCTCGGGGGACAGAGCCTTGTCTCCACCGATCAGCTTGATCGGATCTCCCGGCACGATATTCTGGAGGGCGAACAGAATCAGCGTAACGCCCAAAAACACCGGGATGAACTGAAGCACACGTTTAACGATGTACTTACCCATACCACTCCCCTATCTAGGGATTAACCTAAATGGGATGCCGATCGCCAGACCGGCATCCCAAAATTACCATCAGCCAGTTTACCCCAGGTTAGGGAGAACTGTATGTTTCCCATGAGGTCTACGTAAATACTTGACCCTCACGGAAGCTGCAAACTCTTAGGCGAGCTCAGCGGTACCCAGATCGGCGTGCTTCTGCGGATCGACATAGAGGTGCTTGATGCGATCGGAGCCGGCGATGGTGTGCGTGTAGAACATAATCGGGATGACCGGGCAGTCGGCAGCGACCATTGCGTCGGCCTCCTGCATCTTAGCGACGCGCTCCTCGTCGTCAACAATAGTACGAGCCTCGTCGACCTTGGCGTCGAACTCGGGGTTGTTGTAACCGGAGCGGTTGTCGCCACCGAGGGAGTCGGAGTGGAACAGCGGATACAGGAAGTTGTCCATGATCGGGTAGTCGGCAATCCAACCCAGACGACCGAACTGATAGTTAAAGTTCTGATACTGCTCGAGCAGGGCAGACCACTCAGGGGTATCGGAGACAGCGGTAACGCCAACCTTGGCGAGGTCGCCGATGATGGACTCCATGATCTCCTTGTGACCGCCGTCCTGGTTGTAGGACAGGGTCACGCTAATGCCACGATCCCCGTTAGCGCCAGCGGGAGCAACCTTGTCGAGGTACTCGTTAGCCTTGTCGACATCGTAGGCGCAGAACTCCCATGCGCCCTCCTTGTAGCCATCGATGCCCGGAGGAACAATGCCGTCGGCAGGGGTACGGGTACCCTTGAAGATGGTCTTGCAGATGGCCTCGCGGTTAATGGCCAGGGAGATGCCCCTACGCAGGTCGGCGTTGTTGAACGGCTCGGCCGTGGTGTTGCAGGTCAGATAGTACGTGGAAGGCTCGGCGCCGAGCAGCATGCGCTCGCCGTCACCCATGGTGTAGCCGTCCTTGGACACGCCGCGATCCTTCTTGGCGGCATCGATCTGAGCGACGGGAACGTCGCAGACATCGAGGTTACCGGCCTGGAACTCCTTGTAAGCGGTCTCCATGTCCTTGATGACCTGGAAGTGGATGCCATCGATCTTGGCCTTGTCGCCATAGTAATCGTCGAACTTCTTGACGTTGATCTCCTGGCCATCCTCCCACTTGCCGTCCATCATGAACGGGCCGTTACCGACCGGGGCAAGATAGAAGCTCTTGACATCGGACTCGGCGCACTCGGGAACCGGGGCCAGAGCCGGATGAGAGGCGACGAAGGGGAAGTCAGCGTAAGCGGAAGACAGCTTGACGACGAGGGTCTCATCGTCGGGGCACGTAACACCGGTGAGCTCGGTAGCGTTACCGGCAAGCAGGTCGTCATAACCCTCGACCATGGAAAGGTGATAGGAGACCTCGGAAGGACCGTACTCGGTAGCGATGGCCGACTTGGTGTTGACCAGACGCTCCCAACCGAGCTTGAAGGACTTGGAGGTAACGTCGTCACCGTTGTGGAACTTGGCCTTCTTGATCTTGAAGGTAAACTCGGTGGCGTCGTCGTTGGACTCAAAGGACTCGCAAGCCAGCGGAACGATCTCGCCCTTCTCGGCGTCGTAAGAGGTCAGAGCGTCAAAGAGCTGGTACTCGACCTGAGTGCCCTGGTCCTCCTGGACATTGTAGGGGTCGATGCAGACCGGGTTGTTGATGTAGAAGTTCAGCGTCGAACCGGACTCAGAACCGGAAGCGTCGCCACCCTTCTTGCCACATGCGGCAAGAAAAGCCATGGAGCTCGCAGCAAGGGTGCCGCCAACAAAGGCGCGACGACCCATAACGGGCTGGTGGAACATAGAATCAGCCATGCCATCCTCCTTATGAGATAGGACAAAGAAATGTTCAGTCGGACACATGTCGAAACAATCCGATCCGAACCATCAAAACGCCGCCCGCTGCTATGGCTGGTTATGCACAACGGACCAACGTTTTGCAATACAGTAGCGCATTTTATACACAATTTGGGGCTAATTCCGGTTAACGGTCGAGAATTTCTTTAGTTGGGCGAAGTATGTGGGGATATTTTGACTCTGTTACAAATATGTAAACAAAAAGGGTCCCGCACTTACGGGACCCTTTTTGAATATTTATGCGGCTCGTGCTTAGTAGCCGACGATGCCCTGCGGGAAGAAGAACATGCACAGCACGACGCACGCGGCAAACACGACAGCCATGATGACGGTCAGGCGGTCGAGGTTCTGCTCCATGACGCCCGTGGCAGAGCTGGAGTTATACAGCGAGCTAGCGATCATATCCGAAACGCCGGTGCCCTTACCGGAATGCATCAGGACGAGAATCGTCAGCGCCACGGCAGAGACAGCCCAAACGACAAACAGAAGAATCTGGAACGGACCCATAGATAAGCTCCTTAATAGAACAGTTTAAACTCCAGTACTGTACCACAATCCCCCGCTCTCCCCTACCTGCCACTCAAGGACGGGGTGGAAATGGCAGAAATACCAAAAAGGGGGTTGTCCGGTTGTGGACAACCCCCTTACTAGAAAACGGTATTTGTTTTCTATTAGGCCTCGGTGGCGAGCACGCGGCCCGTCATCTCGGCGGAAGGCTCAATACCAGCCATGGTGAGCATGGTCGGAGCGATATCGGAAAGACGGCCGTCCTCGACACCGGTGAGCTTGGCCTTCTCATCAACGATGATGAACGGCACACGGTTGGTGGTGTGAGCCGTAAACGGATGCTTGGAACCGTCGGAAGCAACGTCAAACATGTGATCGGCGTTGCCGTGGTCGGCGGTGATCAGCGCAAAGCCGCCCTTGGCGAGAATCGCCGGGACAACCTTAGACAGGGCATCGTCAACGGCCTCGACGGCCTTAACGGCGGCGTCGAAGACACCGGTGTGACCAACCATGTCGCAGTTCGCGAAGTTCACGATGTAGAAATCAGCGCGATCCTCGTTGATGGCGGCGACAAGCTTCTCGGTAACCTCGGGAGCGCTCATCTCGGGCTGCAGATCGTAGGTAGCGACCTTGGGGGAAGCGACGAGCACGCGCTCCTCGCCCTCCTTGGGCTCCTCGATGCCGCCGTTGAGGAAGAACGTCACGTGGGCGTACTTCTCGGTCTCGGCGGTGTGCAGCTGCTTCAGGCCGTTGGCGGCGATAACGTCGGCCAGGACGTTCTCGGGGAACGTCTTGGGGAAGGCGACCTCGACGTCAAACGTCGGATCGTACTCGGTCATCGTCACAAAGTGCGAAAGCTTGATCTGCTCGCGCTCAAAGCCGTCGAACTCCTTGTCCGTGAACACGCGGGTCATCTGACGAGCGCGGTCGGGACGGAAGTTGAAGAAGATGGCCGCGTCGCCCTCGTGGATGCCCTCGTTGTGGGCAGCGAAGGGCTCGACGAACTCGTCGCCGCGCGGATCCTTCTCGTAGTAGGCCTTGATACCGGCAACAGGGTCGACATCGGCATCGGACGCGTTGACCATGACGTCGTAGGCACGCTGGATGCGCTCCCAACGGTTGTCGCGGTCCATGGCCCAATAGCGGCCCGAGACGGTGGCGACGCGAGCGTCGCAACCGGTCTCCTCGGAGATCTTCGCCAGGAAGGCGCAGAACTCACTCATATAGCCAGCGCCGGACTGCGGGTCAACGTCGCGGCCATCCATAAAGGCGTGGACGCGAACGGTCTTGACACCGTGCTCGGCAGCCATCTTGACCAGAGCCTCGACGTGGTTCATGTGAGAATGAACACCGCCAGGGCTCATAAGGCCCATGAGGTGGAGAGTCTTGCCGTCAGCCTTGACGTCGTCCATAGCCTTGACGAAGACCTCGTTCTTGGCGATGGAGCCGTCCTTGATGGCATTGTTGATGCGCGAAAGCTCCTGGAACACGATGCGGCCGGCACCGATGTTGAGGTGGCCTACCTCGGAGTTGCCCATCTGGCCGTCGGGAAGGCCCACGTCCTCGCCCGAAGCACCGAGCGTGGTGTGAGGATACTTCTCGTATAGGCTATCAAGGAAGGGCGTCTTGGCAGCGGCGACGGCGTTCTCACCATCGGCCGGAGCAAGGCCGCAGCCATCCATGATAATCAGGAGTGCAGGAAGATGACGCTGTGCCATATGTCCTACTCGCCTGCCTTGACGACCATAGAGGCGAAGTCGGCAGCCTTGAGCGAAGCGCCGCCCACGAGGGCGCCGTCAACGTCGGGCTTGGCGACGAGCTCGGCAATGTTGCCGGGCTTAGCGGAACCACCGTACAGGACGCGGATGCCGTTAGCGAGCTCCTCGCCGAACATCTCCTTGAGGGTCTCACGGATAGCGCCGCAGACCTCCTGAGCGTCCTCGGCGGTAGCGGTCTTGCCGGTGCCGATGGCCCAGATGGGCTCGTAGGCGACGACGACCTGCTTGGGGCAGGTGATCTCAAGACCAGCAAGGCCAGCCTTGACCTGGTTCACGACGTGCTCGACATAGGTGCCGGCCTCGCGGACCTCGAGGGACTCGCCGCAGCAGAAGACGGGAACAAGACCGGCGGCAACGAGGGCCTTGGCCTTCTTGTTCTGATCCTCGTCGGTCTCGTGGAAGTAATCACGACGCTCGGAGTGACCGATGATGCAGTAGGTGCAGCCAGCGGACTTGAGCATGTCGCAAGAGGACTCACCGGTGAAGGCACCCTTGGCCTCCCAGTACACGTTCTGTGCACCGAGGGCGATGGGGGCAGCCTGAATGCGGTCATGAACCGTGGTGATGTCGATGGTCGGAGGGCAGACGAGTACCTCGACGCCAGCCGGAACCTCGGGCAGAGCCTGAGCCAGCTCGTCGGCGAGCTTGGCGGCCTCGGCGACGTCGTTGTTCATCTTCCAGTTACCAGCGATAAGAAGGGTGCGATTAGGCATCGAGAAGCGCCTCCACTCCGGGCAGGGCCTTACCCTCGACGAGCTCCATGGAAGCGCCACCACCGGTGGAGATCCAGCTCATCTTGTCGGCCAGGCTGAACTTGTTGACAGCTGCGACGGAGTCGCCACCGCCGATAATCGAGGTGCAATCGGCCTCGGCGACAGCCTCGGCGATAGCCTGGGTGCCGTGAGCGAAGTTGTCGAACTCGAAGACGCCCATGGGGCCATTCCAGAACACGGTCTTGGCGCCCTTGACAGCCTCGGCGTAGAGCTCCTCGGTCTTAGGACCGATGTCCATGCCCTCACGATCGTCGGGGATAGCGTCGGAAGCGACAACCTCGGGGACAGCGTCCTCGCCAAAGTGATCGGCAACGCGGTTGTCGATGGGGAGCAGGATCTTGACGCCCTTCTCCTCGGCCTTCTTAAGCATCTCGCCGGCGCGCTCGACCCAGTCCTCTTCCTTGAGGGACTGACCGACGGACAGGCCCTGAGCCAGGAAGAAGGTGTAGGCCATGCCGCCACCGATGATCAGGGTGTCAGCGGAGTCGATGAGGTGATCGAGAACGCCGATCTTGGAGGAAACCTTGGAACCGCCGACGATAGCGACGAAGGGGCGCTCGGGCTCGGCGAAGATGCCGGTCAGCGTGTCGACCTCCTTCTCAAGCAGGAAGCCAGCGACGGCAGGCAGGTAAGCGGCGGGGCCCACGACGGAACCCTGGGCGCGGTGAGCGGTGCCGAAGGCATCGAGAACGAAGACGTCACCATAGGAAGCGAGCTTCTTGGCGATCTCGGGATCGTTCTTCTTCTCACGCTTATCGAAGCGGACGTTCTCGAGAACGAGAACCTTGCCCGGCTCGACGGCAGCGACAGCCTCGGCAGCCTTCTCGCCGTAAGTGTCGGCGACAAAGGCAACGTCGAGACCAGAGAGCTCGGCGAGCTTCTTGGCGACGGGCTCGAGGGACAGCTCGGGCTGGAAGCCGGTGCCATCGGGACGGCCGAGGTGGCTCATGAGGATGACGCGAGCGTTGTGCTCAACGAGATAGTTGATGGTGGGCAGGGCAGCCTTGATACGGGTGGTGTCGCCAACGACGCCATCCTTGATAGGCACGTTGAAGTCAACGCGGACGAGAACGCGCTTGCCGTCGACATCGATGTCGCGGACGGTCTTCTTGGTAAAGGCCATGTTTGCTTCTACCTTTCGTACGTGTCTGCCTCCCATTACGGCAGACGATTTCCTATAAAAAGGGCGCGACCCTAGGGTGTAAGCCCTATAAGGCCGCGCCCTTCTTTAGACGCTCAACGAGCTATTCGCTAAAAGCTAAATTAAGCAACGAACTTCTCGAAGTACTTGATGGTGCGGACCATCTGAGAGGTGTAGGAGTTCTCGTTGTCGTACCAAGAGGTGACCTGAACGAGGGTCTGGCCGTTGCCGAGGTCAGAGCACATGGTCTGAGTGGCGTCGAAGATGGAGCCGTGGGTCTCGCCGATGATGTCGGTGGAGACGATGTCGTCCTCGTTGTAACCGAAGGTCTCGGAGATGGTGGCAGCGTAGGCCTTCATAGCGGCGTTAACCTCGTCGACGGTGACCTTCTTGTCAACGACAGCGTAGAGGTTGGTGATAGAGCCGGTCGGCGTCGGGACGCGCTGGGCGGCACCGATGAGCTTACCGTTGAGCTCGGGGAGAACCAGGCCGATGGCCTTGGCAGCACCGGTGGTGTTGGGGACGATGTTGACGGCGCAGGCGCGGCTACGACGCTTGTTGCCCTTGCGCTGCGGGCCGTCGAGCGGCATCTGGTCGCCGGTCCAGGCGTGAATGGTGGTCATGATGCCGGACACGATGGGAGCGAAGTCGTTCAGACCCTTGGCCATCGGGGCGAGGCAGTTGGTGGTGCAGGAAGCAGCGGAGATGATGTTGTCCTCAGCGGTCAGCGTCTCATGGTTGACGTTGTACACGATGGTGGGCAGATCGCTGCCGGCCGGAGCGGAGATGACGACCTTCTTGGCGCCAGCGTTGATGTGGGCCTGAGCCTTAGCCTTGCTGGTGTAGAAGCCAGTGCACTCGAGAACGACGTCGACGTCGAGGTCGCCCCAAGGCAGGTTGTTGGCGTCGGCCTCCTTGTAGATCTTGATCTCCTTGCCGTCAACGGTGATGGAATCCTCGCCAGCAACGACCTCGTGATCGCGAGCGTAGTTGCCCTGCGTGGAGTCGTACTTCAGCAGGTAAGCGAGCATATCGGGAGAGGTGAGGTCGTTGATAGCGACGATTTCGGAGCCCTCATGACCGAACATCTGACGGAAAGCCAGACGACCGATGCGACCGAAGCCGTTAATAGCAACCTTTACTGCCATTGTGTCTCCTTTCGTAAGGCCCCCGCGAGCTACAGCGCCCGCCGTTGAGGCCCACAAACTAACCACTCGCCTAATATACCTTTTTTTTGACTTGAATTTCACGAGAATGCTCGAAATTGAAAATCAAATTTACGTTAAAACGTTTTAAAGAATAAAATAGCAGCTAAATCCGTATATAAGTCGATACTTCAAACTACTTGTTTGCTTCAATGAGCTTTTCAAGCCTCAAAACGCGATGGTACAGGGCAGACTTCGACAAGGGAGGGTCAGCCATCTCGCCCAGATCGCGCAGCGACAGATCGGGATAGCGCTCGCGTAGGTCGCAAAAGACCGCCAAGGCGTCCGGAAGCGTGTCGCGCAAACCCCGCTGTTCGAGCTCATCGATCAACGCAAGCTGATGTTGGGCGGCACCCGCACTTCTGGTCTGGTTGGCGAGCTCGGCATTCACGCGACGGTTCACATCGTTCTTAACCAACTTGACCGCGCGCGCCTCCTCGATCTCGGCAACGCTGCGCTTGGCACCAATCAGCTTTAGAAGATGCTCGATTTCCTCGGCGCTCTTAATGTAGACAGCAAAGGATCCGCGCCGCGCGTTAACGCGCGCATGGACCCCAATCTGCTCCAATAGATCGCAAAGCCCCCGGGCATACTGCTCGCCCTGCACCGCGATCTCCAAATGAAAGTCGCCGCGGGGATCGGCCACGAAACCGCCGGCGATGAGCGCGCCGCGAATGTAGGCAAGCCTGCAGCAGGGACGAGCAACGATGTGCCGGGGAACACCAGCGACGAGCCCTCCCCTGCGGTCGAGAATGCCCAGCAGCACCAGAGCCTTGTCCAGGTCGGGTTGATCGGGCAGGGTAATGAGATAGTTACGGACCTTATGCAAGACCGATTTACGAACGGTGAATTCCGTTTTGAGCTTAAGGATGCGATGCGTCAGTGTGATCATCGTGCGCGCAACGGCACCCGTCTCGGTCGCGACCGTCAAACGATACCGCCCGGAGCCGGCCAGCGAAAGTGTACCGCTCACACGCGTCAGGGCGGCAAGCGTCGACAAATCGCAGTATTCACATTCGGGTTCGCAGCGCGCGAGCTCGTCACGCACCTCGGCGGTAAACGACATGCAGACCTATGCTTTCGTGTTGGCGCGCGACAGGTCGCGATGGGAAATGCTCACGTGATACTGGGCGCCTTCCAAATAACGTGCCGTGGCCTCGGCGATGGCAACACTGCGGTGTTGACCGCCCGTGCAACCGATGGCAATAGAAAGCTGTGGCTTGCCCTCCGCGATATAGCCGGGCATGACCGTATCGAGCAGCTGCGTCCAGGCCTTCCAGAACTCCTGGGTCTTGGGATGGTCCAGAACAAAGTCGGAGACCTTCTTATCGAGACCGGTCATCGTGCGCATCTCGGGATCGTAGAACGGATTGGGCAGGAAGCGAACGTCGATCATAATGTCCGCCTCGACGGGCATACCGTGCTTAAAGCCAAACGAGAACACGTGAACGTCCATGAGCTGCTGGTCGGACAACTCGGAGAACGCCATGCGCAATTTGTTGCGCAGAGCAGAGGTGCGCAAGCGGCTCGTATCGATAATCATGTCAGCTCGGTCGCGAACGCCCTGCAGCTGCAGGCGCTCGCGCTGAATCGCATCGGCCGTAGTCTCCCCCGGCTTGGCAATGGGATGGCGGCGGCGGTTTTCACTATAACGACGGATCAGCACCTCGTCAGAGGCCTCGAGAAACACGATGTCGCAGCTCATCTCGCGCTCCTCGAGTGCGGCAACGGCATCGAGCAGCTCATCGAACAAGCCCTGGCTGCGCAGGTCGCAGGTGACGGCAAGATGCCTGCCCACGCCCGTATTGATGCCGACGAGTTCGGCAAGCTGGGCGATCAGACGCGGAGGCAAGTTGTCGATGCAAAAGTAGCCCATGTCCTCGAACACATGCATGGCCTGCGTTCGGCCCGATCCGGACATTCCGGTGATGATGACGATATCGGGGATGCGCTCCGAGCGCTCCGCCGCATCCATGGCATCTCCCTTTTGCATGTGTGCCTCCTAAAACAAGCGCGGGACCCGGCCAGCGGATCCCGCGCGATCAATTGCCTTTATATTGAGTATACCGCCCCAAGCGGATACGAGGCCTGTCTTACGCCTCAAGCGCAGCCTTGAACCAACTTGTAATACTCGTGGGGTGCGTAATGGCAGTGCCTACGACAACTGCCCAGGCGCCCGCATCAATCGCGGCGCGGGCCTCCTCGGGCGTGTGCACGCGGCCCTCGCAGATGATGGGAAGGCCGGGAAACTCCTCGGTCGCCTGACGCAGGAGCGGCAGATCGGGACCGTCGGCCATGGTGCAATCGATAGCGGCGACACCGTGAGAAAGCGTGGTGGACACCAGGTCGAAGCCCATGTCGACAGCACGACGAATATCCTCGATGGTGGCACAGTCAGCCATCAGGAGCACGCCCTCCTCATGCAGCGGACGGAAGGTGTCCTCGACGGTCTTGCCATCGGGACGCGGGCGATCAGTGGCATCAATTGCCACGATATCGGCACCGGCGGCAACGCAGGCGCGAGCGTGGCGCAGCGTCGGCGTGATGTAGACGCCCTCGTGCCCATCCTTCCACAAGCCGATGACGGGGACCTCGCAGCGGCCCTTAATGGCGGCAATGTCGGCAAGGCCCTGGCAGCGAATGGCGGCGGCGCCGCCGAGCTCGCAAGCGCGAGACATTTGAGCCATGGTCTCGGGCGTACGAAGCGGCTCGCCCATATACGCCTGAACGCTCACGACGAGCTTGCCCTTCAGGGATTGAATCAAAGGATCAACGGTCATGTTCGACTCAACCTTTCTCAAAACAGCCTTCTGAGACACCGCACCTTGACGTTCAAACCGTCGCTCGCGTACCGAAGTACGCTTCGCTCCTCTTTCACGTCAATCTGCGGCACCTCAGAAGGCGCACTTGGTAGTTATGTTTACTTCAACGACGCAAGAAGGTGTTCGGCGGCACCGATGAGCGGAGCATCGCCCTCCAGAGAACCGATGAGGATCGGCGTGTCCTGAAGCGGATCGAGCGCCTGGCTGGCATAGCCCTCGTGCACCGAATCCTTCCACGTCTGTGAACGCCAATCGGGACCTTGGTGAATCACGCCACCCGAAAGCACGATGACCTCGGGGTCCAGGATGTTAGCGAGCGAGCCCAAGCTGGCACCCAGCGCAAAGCCGGCGTCATGGATGACCTCGGTCGCCTTTGCGTCGCCCGCGCGGCACAGGTCGTTTACATCGCGACCGACCGAAGGACGGCTGGGGTCGACGCGACCAAAGCGCTCATCGTACATTCGACCAATGGAAGTGCCCGAAGCAACCGACTCCAGATGGCCGGAACGCCCGCAGGCGCAGGGAATGCCGGCGGCAGCCGAGCACTCGATGTGGCCCATATGGCCAGCAGCACCATGGAAGCCTTGCATCACGCGGCCGTTCTCGACATATGCGCCGCCGATGCCCGTACCGATGCCCAGACACAAGACGGAGAACTTGCCCTTGCCGACGCCCCAGTGGGCCTCGCCCAGAGCATGAGCCTGCACGTCGCCCACCACGGCAACGGGAAGACCAAGGTCCTCGCGCAGACGCGGCCCCAACTGAACGCCGGACCAGCCGGGCATGATCTCGTTGGCATACGCGATGGCGCCCGTTTTGGGATCGACGACACCGGCGGCACCGATACCGACACCGAGGACCTCGACATCGGAATTCGCCTCGAGAGCAGCTTTGATGGACGCCTCGATACGCTGGAAGACAGCCTCGCCGCCCTCCTGGGCCTCGGTGGGAACCTCAGCTTCAAAGACCGGATGGGGCACGCTGCCATCAGCCGGATACTCCATGATGGCGGTCGCGATCTTAGTTCCGCCGATATCGACAGAGCAGACGTACTTGTTCTCCATGTCGCTCTCCTTCGGAGATAAAAAACAACTACAGGAAATGCGCCGTCAGGCTAGCCGTCACAGCGCGGTAAAGGTTTTCCAGGTGCCCGAGATCGCCGAGAAACCGTGTGGCCATTGACCTAATGGGTCATGGCCGCAAGGTTGAACGGCGAGGTCGGGTGCCTGGGAAAGCTTTAAAGGAGGCCGTTGTCCTGGAGGACCTTCTTAATCGCCTCGACGTTCTCGCCGGTCATGGCCTTCACCGGGCGCGGCATGGTCGGGCTGTCAAAGATGCCCATGAGGTTCATAGCGGTCTTGAAGGCGCCAACGCCACCGGCATAGCCCTGGACGCCCGAGGTGACATCCCAGATGTGGGAGATCTCGTTGAGGCGATCCTGCTCGGCCTTGACGGTAGCCCAGTCGCCGGCCTGAGCGGCCTTCCACTGGCGCACGTAGCCCTCGGGCTCAACGTTGGCGAGACCCGGGACGGAACCGTCGGCGCCACCGAGGTAAGCGCCGTCGACAACAATCTCGTGACCGGTGAGGATGCTCATCGGATGGCCGTTCTTCTCGTTCTCCTGAACGAGGTAGCGGAACGAGATGTCATCGCCCGAGGAATCCTTGACGCCGGCCAGAACGCCCTCGGCGCCGAGCTTGGCAAGGAGCTTCCAGGGAAGCTTGGTGTGGACGCACACGGGGATGTCGTAAGCGAAGATGGGCAGGTCGAGTTCCTCGTGCAGGATGCGGAAGTGCTCCTCGACCTCGGTCATGCCCTGCAGGGCATAGAACGGGCAGGTGGCGACGAGGGCATCGGCGCCCAGCTCCTGGGCGACCTTGCCGTGCTCGATCATGCGCTCGGTCTCGGTGTCGATGATGCCGACCAGAACGGGAACGCGGTGATCGACGATGCGCACGGCCTCGGCAATGATCTGACGACGACGCTCGTCGGTGGAGAAGACGACCTCGCCCGAGGAGCCCAGGAAGAACAGGCCATCGACGCCGGCATCGATCATGCGGTTGATGCTGCGCTCAAAGGAGGCAACGTCGAGCTGGTGGTCTTCGGTATCGGGAACAACGACGGGAGGGATAACGCCGGTGAATTTCTGAGTTGCCACAAGAATCTCCTTAGTTGTCTGGCGGGCGACCCTATGCCACCCACTCTTGTTGGCAGTGTCCAGGCCGTCTAGGCCAAAGAACACGGGTAGAACGTTTGGTTAAAGAAGTCGACGACTTCGTTTTCGAACGCATTGATGCGCTCGTGAGCGTATTTGGCATAGATGATATGCCTCCGGTCACACTCAAGACAGTTGAACACGGCAAACTGACCCTTGGGGTCGCTCACGGTATCCATGAGCGAAGTGCCCATAAGCACCGAGCCGCGCACCCGAGACGACAGCGCCTCGAGGCCACCGGGAATCGGATTGGCGACCGCCGTGCAGGCGAGGCCCTGCTCATCCAAAGCAGAAACCGCCAGCGCGACTCCGCCGCCAAGGCCCTCGCCCCATGCAAAGATGCGGTCGGGGTCCATGCCATCAAGATTGCGCGCAACCTTCGCCAACGCGCAACCCCAACGGACGCGCTCGACAAAAGCAGGCGAGGTAATCCCCTGCTGCAGGTCGTCCGCACCAGCAACATCATCATCCAGCGCGAGAACGACATACCCCATGGCGGCAAATCTCGTCATGTGATGCCAGCCGCGCACAGGCCGATCGATGTCGTGGAACATCAGGCACAGCGGCACGCGCTCAGATACTCGGGCACGACCGACAGGCTCAATCAAACGAGCGTGAATCGTATCGTCACCGAGCTCAAAGGAGACCTCCGAGTAACGGGCGCAGGGGTTAGCAAAGTCAATCGCCGTAATGGCCAGGCCTTGAATCTCAAGATTCGAAGCGCATGCCTCCAAATCAGAAACATCTGCTTGGACGTCACCGCGCCAGCCCCGATATTCTGCGAGCCTTGACGAAACCGTTCCAGGAATTCCCACGAGCCCGGGGACTATCAGCTCGTCAACATTGCTCTCGCACTTAGACATGAGCCTCCCCTCCCTCACAGAAAAACGGAATGATCAGATCGTCAAAGTCCTGAATCTCCTCGTGGCCAAAGCCCTCAAAGAACTCATGACGCTTATCGCAGGTCAGGTTGTTGTACACCGCAAACTGCGTTGCCGGCGGACAGACGATATCGGCCGTGCCCGTGCCAAACAGCACGGGGCATTTGACCATGGGGGCAAAGTTCTTGGAATCGAAGCACGCCAGTTTGGCGTAGGCTTCCTCGATACGAGTCGAGTCCTCGTCAAACCAACGCGACCAATAGCGCAGACCCTCGTAGGCAATATCGTCGGCGTCCAGATCCCAAACCAGGCGGAAATCCGATAAGAAGGGATAGAGGATGGCGGCGCGATTGATAAGCTCGCTGTTAAGCGCGCAGGTCGCAATACCCAAACCGCCGCCCTGCGATGCGCCGTTCACAAATACGCGGGCAAGATCGATGCCCTCGAGCTCGCGAACGATACGGCACAGAATGCGAATATCCTGGTGCAAGCGGACATAGTAGAGATTGGCCGGGTCGCCGTCGATACCGGCGACGATATGGCCCGCGACCGTCGTGCCCTCAAATCCACCAATGTCCTCGGAGGGGCCACCCTGGCCGGGGCAGTCGAGAGCAATGAGCGCCATGCCCATGCCCGCAAACGACGCCTGCTCAAACCAGCTGCGGCTCGCACCCGGATATCCATGGAACTGAAGCACCAGCGGCATGGGCTCCTCCGAGACCGGCTTGAGGTACTTGGCATGCAGGCGTGCGCCACACATGCCGGTATACCAGAGGTCGAAAAACCGACAGGTCGCGGAATCCGCAACCGAAGCCGCCTCAATCGAGTAGTCGAGCTCGACGGCGTCGGCCTCCGCCATGCGGTCCTTCCAAAAGAAATCGAAATCCGATGGACGGGGCATAGCGCCTCGGTATTCACCAAATCGCTGTTGTAGCTCCTGAGCACTTGGCATGGCTCGTGAACCCAACCTTTCGAAATCGCAACGGAGGTGCGCCCGGCAAGGGAACCGGGCGCACGGGAGGGAAAGCGAGGCTACTCGCCGAGCTTGGGATGCAGCAGCGACGGCGCAGCGCCGAGCAGCATCTTGGTGTAGGGGTCCTGAGGGTGCTGGAAGACCTGCTTGGCCTCGCCCTGCTCGACGATCTTGCCGCCATTCATAACGATGATGTCGTCAGAGATATAGCGGACCGTCTGGATGTCATGGCTGATGAACACCATGGCCAGGCCGAGCTCCTTCTTAAGGTCGGTCAGCAGGTTCAGAATCTGCGCGCGGACCGAAACGTCCAGAGCCGAGGTGGGCTCGTCGGCGATGATGGCATCGGGGTTCAGCGACAGGGCACGGGCAATTGCGACGCGCTGACGCTGGCCGCCCGAAAGCTGGCCGGGAAGAACCTCGGCAGCGGAGCTGGGCAGACCGGTGAGCTCCAAGAGTTCCTTGACGCGCTTCTCCTGCTCGGCCTCGGTACCCAGGTTGTGGACGCGCATGGGGTCGAGCAGCTGCTCGCGAACGACCATGCGGGGGTTGAGCGCCGTGGCCGGGTTCTGGAACACGACCGAGATGACGCGACCCATGTGGCGACGGTCCTCGGCGGTACGTTTGGTAACGTCCTTGCCCTTAAAGTAGACCTTGCCGCTCGTGGGGGCCTGCAGGCCGCACATGACGTTAGCGGTGGTGGACTTACCGCAACCGGACTCGCCGACGATGCCAATCGTCTGACCGGGCATGAGCTTAATCGTTACACCCTGGACGGCGTGAACCAGGTTGGGGTGCAGAATCGAGCCGGTACGGGTCCTAAAGGTGACGTGGACGTCATCAAGGAAGATGATCGGCTCGACGCCGTTTACTGCGGTCTCGCTCATCTACATCACCTCCGCGTGAGGGGTCAAACCATTTGCCTTGAGCACCTCGTCGGGGAGCTCGGAATAGAAGTGCTCGGTGCCGGGCACGCGCTTGAAGACCGGACGGGTGTCCAGGCCAATACGCGGGTGGCTCGAGCGGGGCGCGAAGCGATCGCCCTTGGGGAAATCGCGCGGGCTCGGAACGGCGCCGGGCACCTGGTGCAGGCGGCCCGAACCGCTCTCGATGGACAGAACGGAACCCAGAAGACCGCGGGTGTACTCGTGGATCGGGTTAGTGAGCAGCTCCTTGGTGGGTGCCTGCTCGATAACTTGACCGGCGTACATAACCGTGATGTTATGGGCGACCTCGGCGACCAGCGCCAGGTCGTGCGAAACGAAGATCATGGCAAAGCCGAGCTTGGCCTGAAGATCGTTGAGCAGCTTGATGACCTGCTTCTGGACGGTAACGTCCAGAGCGGTCGTGGGCTCGTCGCAGATGACCAGCTTGGGGTCGCGGGTAAGGGCCATAGCGATCAGGACACGCTGACGCTGTCCACCGGAAAGCTCGTGCGGATAGCTCTCGAGCGTGCGCTTGGGATCGAGGCCCACAAGCTCCAGGAGCTCCTCGGCGCTGCGGGTGCCGCCGCGCTTGGTGAGCTGCTTCATCTGGGCAGAGATGAGCATAGAGGGGTTGAGCGAAGATAGGGCGTCCTGGTAGACCATGGCGATATCGGTACCGCGCAGGCCGAACCACTCCTTCTTGCTCATCTTGAGCAGGTCGCGGCCCTCCCAGAGAACCTCGCCGGAAAGATGCTCGTCATCGTCGGTCAGGCCCATGATGGCCAGCGTGGTGATGGACTTACCGCAGCCGGACTCGCCTACCAGGCCCATAGTCTGGCCGGGACGGACGTCAAAGTTAACGTGGTCGACGACGTTGATATCACCGTGGTGCTCAAACTGGATGCAGAAATCGCGGACCGAAAGGATCGGCTCAACGGACTCATCGGGCACATGGCGATCATCACGCTTGAGCTCGACATCGCGCAGGGCGCCAAGGCGAGCGGAGAGGGACTGAGCCTGCTCCTTGTAGGCACGAACGGGGTCGGAAACCAGCAGGTCGGCCTCGCGGCGCTTGGAGGAATCGGTCGGATCCAGGGCGGCGGAGGGAGCAGCGGCCATGGCGTCGGTAATGCCCTCGGAAAGGATGTTGAGCGCCAGGCAGGTGATCATGATGGCCAGGCCCGGGAACAGCGCCTGCCACCAACGGCCGGCGAGCACGCCGCCGCGGGCGTCGGCGAGGATGTTGCCCCAGGTAGCGGTGGGCTCCTGGATACCAGCGCCGATGAAGGTCAGCGAGGCCTCGAAGATGATGGCGTCGGCGACCAGCGTAACGGTGAAGACCATGATCGGGGCAATGCAGTTACGCAGAACATGCTTGATCAAAATCCACGGAGCCTTGGCGCCGGAAACGATGACCGCGCGGACATAGTCCTCGCCGTACTCGGACACGATGTTGGCGCGCACGATACGGGCAATCTGCGGAGTGTACATAAAGCCGATGGCGAAGATGATCGACGGCACGGAGTTGCCCAGGATGGAGACGAAGACGGCAGCGAGGGCGATGCCCGGGATGGACATGATGATGTCCAGGATACGCATGATCGTCTCGGAGACAGCCTTGCGCGAAACCGCTGCAAGGGCGCCCACGACCGAGCCGCAGACCAGAGCCATGGCAGTGGCGCCAAAGCCGATAATCAGCGAGTAACGACCACCGTAGAGCATACGCGACAGAATGTCGCGACCCTTATCGTCGGTACCGAAGATAAATCCGTTGCCGGGAGCCTGGCGAGCCGTAAAGATCTCGACCGGGCTATAGGGGGCAAGAAGGGGCGCCAGAATCGCAGTCAGGGCGACCAGCACCAGCACGACGGCGGCAATCTTAGAAGACAGCGTCATCTTCTTCCAGCCACCGAGCTTGAGCCCCTTGGAGGCAGCCTTCTCGAGCTGCTCGGTTTGCTTCTCTCGAATCTTTACCATAATCTACACCGTCCTGATGCGCGGGTTGATGAGCAGGTAGAGCATGTCAACCACGATGTTGATGATGATGAAGGCAAGAGCAACGACGATAACGACGCCCTGAACCAGGTTCGCCTCGTTGCCCTGAACGCCCTGCAGAATCGCGGTGCCCATGCCGGGGAGGTTGAAGATAACCTCGATGACGACGGCACCGCCCATGAGGTAACCGATCTTAAGACCGAGGGTGGTGACCGGGGTGATCAGCGCATTGCGAAGAACGTTGATGCCGACGACGACCTTCTCGGGAACGCCGGCGCCACGAGCCATACGGACATAGTCCTTGTCGAGCTCCTCGACCATGGCGGTACGCACGATACGAGTCATCTGGCCCGTCAGCGGAAATGCCAAGGCGATAGCGGGCATGATCATACGTCCCAGATAGCCAACCGGATTCGTGGTGAAGTGAGGCAGAGCACCAGATGCCGGGAGCACCTTAAGGTAGGAAGAGAACAGCAGGATCAACAGAACGGCAAGCCAGAACGACGGGGTTGCCAAGCCGGCGATGGAAAAGACGCGGATCACTTGGTCCGGCCATTTGTCGCGATACAGTGCCGCGATGACGCCGAGCAAAAACGAAACGACCGCACCGATGGCAAGACCGATGAAGGTCAGCTGCATCGTGACGGGCAGGGCCGTGGAGATGCGCTTGGCAACGGAGTTGCGAGCAGCACCATAGGTGCCCATGTCGCCATGGATCAAATCGCCCATATAGCGCACGTAGCGCACGGGCCAGGGGTCGTCCAGACCATACTTCTCATGGTACTCGGCAACCGCCTCGGGCGAGGCACCGTCACCCAACGCCGTGTAGGCGGGGTCGGTCTTGGAGAACGACATAAGGAAGAACACCAGGACGGTGACGCCCAATGCCATGATCGGCAGCGCCACGAGACGCCTTCCAATCAAACGTAGTAAGTTGTTCACGTTCTCTCCCCTTTCTTTTGTCGGTAGGACCAACTGGTATATGAGTATGGATACTCATTACAAGACCCGAGCGACATCGAGGCCGCCCGGGTCTTTGTTTCAACTATGAGGACGTTGCCTTACGACCGACGCCCCACACATGACTCAAGCGAGTCTTAGGCCTTGACGGTCGCGACGCCCCTGAAGGACATGCTCGTCGTGCCGATGCCCTTGAAGCCATCGAGGGCCTCGCCGTTGGGCGCGGTGGACGGATCGTCCCAGGAAGCGGAAACGGTCTTGACGTGGACAACGGGGTACAGAACAGCGTTGTCGGCGATGATGTCGAAGCACTCGTTCCACTTCTTCTGCTGCTCGTCGCCCTCGGCGGCAAGAGCCTCGTCCATGAGACCGTGGAGTTTCGCCCACTCAGCGGAATCCTTCCACGGGCAACGGGTCTGCATCCAGACGTTGTCGCCATACCACCAGTTGAGCAGCAGGTCGGGGTCGGCGCCGAAGCAGGACGGATCGCCAGGAGCGAGAAGGATATCGTAGGCC
This sequence comes from uncultured Collinsella sp., assembly GCA_902462065.1. GTDB lineage: Bacteria > Actinomycetota > Coriobacteriia > Coriobacteriales > Coriobacteriaceae > Collinsella. The sequence goes on along the minus strand of CABQAK010000003.1, from coordinate 20,064 downwards.
TCGCCGCCGTCGATTGCAGCGTAGGTGGCCGGCGAGGTATCGGTCTGGATGGTCACATCGAAGCCGAGAGCGTCGAGGTCGTTCTTGACCTGAGCGGCCATGCCCTTGATCTGCTCGTTGTCGGTAGTGCGCAGGGTGATGGCGCCCGGGGTGATGCCAGACTCTTCGATGAGTTTCTTGGCCTTCTTGGCGTCAGTCTTGTACACCGTGGAAGCCTCATGATAGTTGGTGAAACTCTTGGGCAGGTAGCAGCTGGCAGCGGTGGCAAGGCCGGCGAAGGTGTTGGTGATCATCTTCTCGGTGTCGAGCGCGTACATGACGGCCTGACGGACCTTGACGTTGTTCCAAGGCTCCTTGGCGACGTTGAACATGATGAAGCGGGTGCCGAAACCCTGAACGTTATCGATCTTGCAGCCAGCGCTCTCGAGCTGGTCGACGGCGTCAGCGGTGACGAGCTCCATAACGAGCGTGGAGCCCTCCTGCTGAGCGGTAACGCGAGCGGTGGGGTCGGTCAGGATGCTGTACTGGATCTTCTTATCCTCGGCAGCATACTCACCGTTGTACTCGGGGTTGGGAACCAGGGTGATCTCGGTATCGGAGATAGAGTCGTACATCCAGGGGCCGGAACCGATCGGCTGCTTGGCGCGATCCTCCTCGGCCTGGGTGGCCGGGGTAACACGGATGATGGCCAGACGATCCTTGAGCAGGGAGAAGTTGGGGACCTTGGTCTTGACCGTTACAGTGCTGGCGTCCTTGGCCTCGATGGACTCGAAGGGCTGGAAGAACGGAGCATAGGTAGCGGAAGCAGCGCAAGCGGTGTAGGAGGCAACGACGTCGTCAGCGGTGACCTCGGTGCCATCGGAGAACTTTGCGCCCTTGCGGATGGTGACCTCGAAGGTAGTGTCGTCCACAGACTTGGGATCGTCGGTGGCGAGCTCGTTGAAGGTGCTGTAGTCGTGGTAATCGATGCCGTAGAGGCCCTCGACGACGTGCCAGTTAGCACCCAGGCCCACAGCGGAGCCGGTGCTGGCGGGATCGAAGCTGGACGGAGCGTAAGCGGAACCAGCGGTGATCACGCCGCCGCCACGGTTGGCGGAATCGGTGGAACCGGAAGCGGAACCCTCGTCGCTAGAGCTGCCACCGCAGCCGGTGAGACCAAGCCCTGCGACAGCAGCGACGCTGCCGGTGAGGCCGAGGAACGAACGCCTGGACATACCCTTGTTGATGATGGCCATGTCTTCTCCTATCAATAGAGAATCTTACTCGGGAGCACCTAGACTTGCCCCCGCGCAACTTGCGGACGATATATACCTTACCTACCGACGTACCCAACTGAGGTGCCGCGCTCGGCGACCGATACATACATACGCTTGAACGGTATTTACTACCGTTCACCGAATTCGTTGACAAACGATTCGCCAGACAGTATGTATCGGCGAGGTGAGATATCAGTCTTCGTCAACCCGCAGGATAGCAGGGTTTTCGCTTGGGTTAGTCAAACGTTTTAGCGTTAATAAAACCCGAAACCAGCAGGCAATCATGGCGAAATAAATGGTTGAAAATCGCGCAATCATGTATATCAGTTGTTTAGGCTCGTGTTTAGTTATCGGAATGGCCAGCCGCCGCCTCGGCGCGCTCGGCATTCCATGCAACGAGCGCCTCGTGGACCGCCTTGGCAACATCGGCCGGTATGCCGCGAACTTCCGCGATCTCTTGCTCGCTCGCCGCGCGCAAACGCTTCATCGAGCCAAAATGGCGCATAAGGGCACGTTTTCTGGTGGGTCCCACGCCTGGAACGTCATCGAGTACCGAAACCGTCATGGCCTTGTCGCGCAATTCGCGATGGAACGTGATGGCAAATCGGTGGGACTCATCGCGTACCTGTTTAATTAGATAGAGCGAAGCAGACCCGGTCGGCAGCACGACGGGAGTCTCGTCCCAAGGCACAAAAACTTCCTCGTCGGCCTTCGCCAAGCCACAAACTGGTATATCGAGCCCAAGAGCCTCAAGTTGCTTGATCGCAGCGGTCAATTGCGGCTTACCGCCATCGACAACGAGCAAATCGGGGCGCGAGCCAAAGCGCTCGTCGGCCATGCGCTCGGGAGCATAGCGTCGTCCCAAAACCTCGGACATCGACACGAAGTCGTTTGCCTCGTCCAATTCGGCCTGAATTTTAAAACGGCGGTACTGGCTCTTGTCGGCGCGCCCGTTGGTAAACACCACCATCGAGGCGACGGTAAAGGTGCCATGCAGTGTAGAGATATCGAAGCACTCGATACGCAACGGCGGCGATGGCAGCGCCAACGCACTTTCGAGCTCCAGGATCGCTTGATTGGTGCGGTCGTCAGCGTAGCCCGTTCGCATCATGTAGCGCATGAGGGCATGGCGCGCATTTTTGGATGCCATATCGAGCAGACGGTGCTTTTCGCCACGCTGCGGCCTATGGAGATGGCAGGAACGCTCACGCTTGCCTGCAAGCCACTCCCCCAGCGTCTCCGCATCCTCAAGCTCGACAGAGAGGTTTATCTCAGCTGGAATATCAGCCGTCTCGTCGTAATAGCGCTTAAGAAAGCCCGATTGAAGTTCCTCTTCGTCGACATCCAAACCCTTATCGAGAATAAACTCGCAGGTTCGAACCGTTCGACCCTCACGCACGACAAAGACGCAAGCGGCGGAGATGGTCTCCTCGCGATAGAAACCGATGACATCGATATCGACACTGGAGGGAAAAACGACTTGCTGACGGTCGTCCAGACCCCTGATGACCTCCAAACGACGTTTGACGCGGGCAGCGCGCTCAAAGTCGAGCGCCTCGGCGGCATCCGTCATCTCGGAGGTCAGCTCATCGACGACATCCTTGCGATGGCCCGACAAAAAGCGCTCGACACGCTTGACGTTCTTGGCATAGTCTGCCGGGGAAATCGCGCCGACACACGCACCCGGCCCGCGCCCGACATGGTAGTCAAAGCAGGGACGCCCGTTTTGCGCGCAAATCATATTGACGATGTCTTCCTCGCCCTTGTGGGACTCGACGATACGACGACAACGACGCCACTCCGCACAAGAAGCCGAGCAGATCGGAATCACCTTGCGCAGCGTATCAATGGTCTCACGCGCCGCGCGGCTGTCTGTATAGGGACCAAAATAACGCGTTCCCGGCTTATGGCGCTCACGCGTATATTTGATAGCTGGGAACAGATCGCTCTTGGTGATAGCGATAAAGGGATAGCTCTTGTCGTCCTTAAGGTCCACATTAAAGTACGGATGGTACTGACCAATCAAATTGCGTTCGAGCACCAACGCCTCATGCTCGGTTTCGACAACGATGTAGTCAAAGCTCGCCACCAGCTGCATCATCAGCGGGATCTTTTGGCGCTCATCCTGCAGTGTCACGTATTGACGCATGCGGGCGCGCAGGTTTTTCGCCTTGCCCACGTAGATGACATCGCCCTTGGCATCCTTCCAAAGGTAGCATCCGGGCTGTGTGGGAACGCGCGAAACCTGCTCGGCAAGCGTTGGAATGTTGTCGTGACCGGCCACGCGCACCTACTTGCGACGAAGCAGCGCCGAGACCTCGGGCATCTTAAGGACGACGGCAAGGCCAAAGGTAACAACAAGCGAGACGACACCCGCAACGCAAACGTAGCCAAGAGTAATCAGAATCGAGCCGCCAAGTGCCCCGACAAAGTGTTCAAGCGCCCACATGACGCCGGCGCCTGCGGCAGCACCCAGGCCACCGAGCAAAAGGCCAAAGAAACCGCCATGCAGGATAGATTTGACCTGAAGGCCACGCAGGCGACGACGCAGCCACCACAGCGAACAGCCGACCAAGATCACGTAGTCGACGACATACGAAAGCGCGATTGCCGGCATACCGAAGCCCAGCACAACGCCAAGCAGCAGAACCGAGCCGGCCTGGCCGATGGCGGAATACAGGCAATAGCGGCTATAGGGCTTCATGTCGAGCAAGGCAGAGAAGCTCTTCTGCATCAACACGACCACACCGTAGAGCGGCAGCGAGAACGCCAGGTAGACAAGGAACTCGGACACCAGCGCCACGCCGGATTCATCGAACTTGCCGGCACAGTAAATCATGTTGAGCGGACGCGCGAAGACAATCAGGTACAGCGCGAACGGAATCAGGAAGAAGAGCATCTGGGCGACGCCACGCGAAATGCCCGTGCGAACGCTGTCGTAATCCTTCTCCTGTGCGTCGTGAGAGAGCTCGGTATAGAGCGCCGTCGAAAGCGAGGCGGCAATCAGCGCGTAGGGCAGCGTGTACCACAGGCGCGCATAGGCGATGACGGAAGGGCCAGTCTCGGGCTGGACCACCAGCGCGGCAGCGTTGGTGATAGAAGTCGAGACAAACATGCACACCGTGGCGAGCAGCGTCGGGACACCGAGCGCAATCGTCTGGCGCAGCGCGGGGTCCTTAAAGTCGATATGGATATGGGGATGCACGCCGTGCTTGCCAAGCGCGGGGATCTGACATGCCATCTGAACAAAGACACCGAGGGTCGTACCGGCCGCAATCAAGATGATGCCGGCACGGTCGCCAAACTGTGCGGACACGGGCGCAAAACCCATAAAGCTCGCAATGACGATCACATTGTTGAGGACCGGGGCAAACGTCGACCAGAAGTAGTCGCGGTGTGCGTTGAGAACGCCCGAGAACACCGAACCCAAACCATAAAACAGAATCTGGATGGCAAAGAAACGGAACATGAACGCAGCGGTATCCATGCTGCCGCCGTCACCCGAAAGGAACGATTGCGTCCAGATAAAGCCCGGGGCGAACACGGTCCCCAGCAACGAAATGCCACCCAGCACCAAAAGCAGAATGCCGAGCAGGTTGCCCACGTACTCGTTCGAGGCCTCGCGACCCTGCTCACGCCTCACGCCCATGTACACGGGCAAAAACGCCGTCACGAGCATGCCACCCATCACGAGTTCGTAGAGCATATTGGGCAGGTTGTTGGCGACCTGATAGGAGGACGAGAGCAGCGACATGCCGATAGCGGCCGCCATTGCCCACGTGCGGATAAAACCGGTGACGCGAGACACGATAGTCAGGATGGTCATAAGCCCGGCGGAACGACCAACCGTGGAGTAGTCCGACGAACCCATGTCGTCAGTGTCATCTCGCGACGAAGAAGCTTCGGATGAGGGTGTCTGAGGCGCAGATTCTTTTGCAAAATGAGCTCCGCGCTTCAATTCTTCCTGCGGCATCGCTCAGTCCTCTCTCGTAATCGCGGCAACCGTCGCCCCGCAAAATGCAATTAAATCATCGGGTGCAAGCTCGAGCTGATAACCACGCTTGCCTCCCGAAATAAAAATGGTATCCCAAAGGACACACGTCTCATCAATGAGCGTCCGGTAGCGTTTTTTCATACCGACCGGGCTGCAGCCGCCGCGAACGTAGCCAGTCGCCGCAAGCAAATCCTTCACATGCATCATGGCCAAGGACTTCTCCCCCGCGGCACGCGCGGCGGACTTTAGATCGAGCTCGTCGGCAACAGGGATACAGCACACGACATAGTCGTTGGACGGTGTCACGCAGACCAAAGTCTTAAATCCTTGACCGGGCTCCTCGCCAAGCTGCTCCGAAATCGCGACCCCCAGGCCCACCGACTCATCACCATCGTCTTCGTACGTATGTAGAACATAGGAAATGCCGGCGCTTTCCAGCTCGCGCATCGCATTGGTTTTTGGCGTCTTTACAGCCTTTGCCATGACATATCCTTTCCCTCGCATTCGGACGCGAGGATTAAGTATATGTCCAATTCGGCTGCATACGTCACTTCGACACAGCAAGCGCCATCGAATCACAAGGAGTCGATGGCGCCCATAAACTGAATCGCCTATTTATTGAGCATCAAGTTGAGCCTGACGCTCCCGGTCGCGCCTGAGCAACGGCGCCAAAAACTTGCCCGTATAACTCTGCGGACAGTCCGCAACCTGCTCCGGTGTGCCCGAAACCACGACGGTTCCGCCGCCGTTACCGCCCTCGGGACCCATATCGATCAGGCGGTCGGCAACCTTGATGACATCAAGGTTGTGTTCAATCACCAGCACCGTGTTGCCCGCATCGACCAAGCGCTGCAGCACATCGAGCAGCTGGCGGACGTCCTCAAAATGAAGGCCGGTCGTCGGCTCGTCCAAAATATAGAACGTCTTGCCCGTCTGGCGTCGATGAAGCTCCTTGGCGAGTTTCACACGCTGCGCCTCGCCGCCCGAAAGCGTCGTGGCGGGCTGGCCCAGGCTCACGTAGCCCAAGCCTACATCGTACAGCGTCTGAAGCTTGCGCTTAATCTGCGGGATATTCCCAAAGAAAGCTAGTGCCTCGGCCACGCTCATGTCAAGTACGTCCGAGATGGTCTTGCCACGGTAAGTGACCTCGAGTGTCTCGCGGTTGTAGCGTTTACCGCCGCAAACTTCGCAGGGAACGTAGATATCGGGAAGGAAGTGCATCTCGATCTTGATCTGTCCGTCGCCCTTGCACGCCTCACAGCGCCCGCCACTCACATTAAAGGAGAAACGACCCGGCGAGTAGCCGCGCGCCTTCGACTCCGGCGTACTCGCAAACAGCGCGCGAAGATCATCCCACAGGCCGATATAGGTAGCAGGGTTGGAACGCGGCGTACGGCCAATCGGCGACTGGTCGATATCGATAACCTTATCGATACACTCAATGCCCTCGATTTTCTTATACGGACCCACAGGGCGCGTCGAACGGTGAATGGCATTCGTAAGGGCAGGCGCAATGGTATCGGTAACCAGGGAGCTCTTGCCCGATCCCGACACGCCGGTAACAACCGTAAGCGTACCAAACTCGATCTTGGCGGTAACGTTTTTGAGGTTGTTGGCTCGAGCGCCCGTAATTTTAAGGCAGCCACGACCGGGCTTGCGCCGTTCATCAGGCACCCGGATCATTCGTTTGCCGGTCAGATAAGCGCCCGTCATCGACTCAGGACAAGCCATGATATCGGCAGGCGTTCCCGCCGCGACTACGTGTCCGCCGTTGACGCCGGCGCCGGGCCCCATGTCGATCACGTAGTCGGCGGCACGGATTGTATCCTCGTCGTGTTCGACGACGATAACGGTATTGCCGATATCGCGCAGGCGCTCGAGCGTCTTGATCAGGCGCTCGTTGTCACGCTGATGAAGACCGATCGAGGGCTCATCCAGAATATAGAGCACGCCCATGAGACCCGCGCCGATCTGCGTTGCCAGGCGAATACGCTGCGCCTCGCCACCAGAAAGCGTCGCCGAGGCACGATCGAGCGTCAGATAGTCGAGTCCAACATCGACCAGAAAACGCAAGCGCTCCAGGATTTCCTTGACGATGCGCCCGCCGATAAACTGTTGGCGCTCGGTGAGCTCCAGGCCCTCAAAAAACTCGAGCGACTCACGGCACGACAGGCAACAAACCTCGTAAATGGACTTGCCGCCCACGGTGACGGCGAGCATCTCAGGGCGCAAACGAGCGCCGTGGCAGCTCGAGCACGGTTCCTCGCGAATGTACTTCTCCAAGCGCGCCTTGGTGTTCTCGTTCGTCGTCTCGGTATAGCGTTCGTACAGAATGTTGCGAACGCCCGAAAACTTGGTATCCCACTGGCTGCGACGTCCGTCGAGCTTTTGGTAGTCGACCGAGATCTTCGTATCGCCCAGGCCATCCAAGAATGCACGACGCACGCGAGGGGGCAAGTCCTCCCACGGCGTATCGGTGCTCACCTTAAAGTGTTTGCAGACCGCAGCAAAAATCTGCGGATAGTAGTTCGAATTGCCGAACAGGCTACCAAAGACTCCGTCGGCAATGGACTTCGAGGGGTCCTCGATCAGCGCCTCGGCATCAACGGTTTTCTTAAAGCCCAGGCCGTCGCACTCAGGACATGCGCCATAGGGAGCGTTAAACGAAAAATCACGCGGCTGAAGATCGTCAATGGAGTGACCATGCTCCGGGCACGCCAAGGCCAACGAATACTCCAGCAGCTCGCCCTCGGTCCCCTCGGGAGCATCACGATTGGGCAGCATGTACACGTTTACATTGCCGTGAGCCAGCGCGGTCGCCTGCTCAACAGACTCGGCGATACGGCCCAGAGAGTTCTCACGGATCACGATGCGATCGACCACGACCTCGATATCGTGCTTGAACTTCTTGTCCAGATCGATCGGATCGTCGAGCGAGCGCACTTCACCGTCGACACGCACGCGGCTAAAGCCCTCGGCGCGAAGGTCCTCAAACAGTTTGGTGTACTCGCCTTTTCGCCCGCGCACCACCGGTGCCAGCACAAACGCGCGGCGGCCCTCCCCCGCCGCCAAGACCTTGTCGGCAACCTGGTCGGTCGTCTGACGCTCAATGACGCGGCCGCATTCGGGGCAGTGCGGGGTGCCCACACGGGCGAACAGCAGGCGCAGATAGTCATAAATCTCGGTTACGGTGCCAACCGTCGAGCGAGGGTTTTTAGACGTCGTCTTTTGGTCAATCGACACCGCCGGCGAAAGGCCGTCGATTGAATCCAAGTCGGGTTTGTCCATCTGGCCCAAGAACTGGCGCGCATAGCTCGAAAGGCTCTCAACGTATCGACGCTGGCCCTCGGCATAGATAGTGTCAAATGCCAGCGAACTCTTGCCCGAGCCAGAAAGACCGGTAATGACCACGAGTTGGTCACGCGGAATGGAAACATCGATATCACGGAGGTTGTGCTCACGAGCGCCGCGAATAACGATAGAAGAATCAGACATGGAAGCTCCTTGCCTCCTATTGCATCGAATCATACTGCCGTTGAGTTTAGCGCACTCGACGCGCACAGATGTTCGTAATACAAGATTCGCAGACCTTTAGCTTTGCGTATCGGGTGCTTTGTTTCTCGAAATACCGTGGAGAGGTTACAGTAATCTAATACTGAACTTAATTTGCTGTAACAGAGGAACGTCCATGACCGAAGATATCCCCCTTGAAATCACTTCGAGCGACATGGCCAATCTGCCCATATTCATCGCCGTCCTTATCGTGGCCACCGTCGTCGTGCGCGTGTATTTTTCAATCAAACACAATGAAAAGCCGCCCATTGCCCGCGTCTTTTGGTGCGCGACGCTCCTCATCCCGCTCGGCGTGGTAGCTGCATGGATTACGAATCAATTGCTCGTAAATGAGGACAGTTCCCTATGGGTCCTTTCTTATTCGGCGCTCGGTGCTGCCGCCGTCATACTTCTTGTCGAGCCCTTGGTTTCGGGACTAATCGACCAAACCGATCTTGCGACGGGAACGGTTGCCTGTATTTGCCGTGACATCCTTGTCATCGCCGCTGTTTCAGCGCTCTCGTTCGTTTCACTCGAAATTGCCTGCAACGAAACGTTCTATCGCATTCCCGCCAACTCATTTGGGTTTTCCGTCGGGTTGCTCGCGACGGTTCTGCTCTCCCTTTATTTGCTGGGACAACGTCATGGAGGCGTCATGGCCCTCGTGCCCGTCGTCTGTTGCATCCTTGGCATTGCCGAGCACTTCGTCATAACGTTTAAAGGCGAGGCCATCCTGCCAAGCGATATCTTGGCCCTTGGCACCGCAATGGAAGTGAGCGAGGGATACGAGTTTACCTTTACCGCCGGAATCGTAACCTCTCTAGCCCTGCTGGAGATTTCCCTGGGGCTTCTTTCGCTTATCCGACCGAGAAAGCTCCGTACACCCACCCATGTCTTCCCCGCAATCGCCGCCAACCTCTGCGCTTTTCTGCTAGTGACCGTTGTGGGGCTCTCGGGCTTTTCCAGCATCGACTTGGAGCAGGCGCTGAATTTTGGATTTGACCGTTGGCAGCCCATCACCACATATGCGTCTCAGGGTTTTATCACTTCGTTCACCGAAATGGTCAACGAGTTGCCCATTGAGAAGCCCGAAGACTATACGCCCGATGAGGCGCAGAGCATCGAGCAGGAGCTCGCCGCCACCTACGACAGCACGTATGGCTCGAGCGAGCAGCGCGCGGCGGCCGTTGCCCAGTTCAATGAAATCAAGCCGACGATTGTTGCCGTCATGAACGAGAGTTTTAGCGACCTTTCGTGCTTTGAGCAGCTCCAGGCGGCCGGGTACACCGGCCCCGCATTCTACAACTCGCTTCCCGACACACTTGTTCGCGGCACCATGCTCGCTTCGGTCGCCGGTGGCGGAACGGCGAACTCCGAATTCGAATTTTTGACCGGAGCGACAACGGCCTTTGTCGGATTAGGCAAAATCCCCTATCAGCTATATCAGATGAATGGCGTCAACAGCCTGGCAAAGGACCTTAAGGAGCTTGGGTATACCGCTACCGCTATGCACCCGCAAAACCCCGTCAACTACCATCGAGATAAAATCTATCAGCAGCTGGGCTTTGGAGACTTTCTTTCAATCGGCGATTTCGAAGGTGCGCCCTGTTACCATGCCGGCGTATGCGACTACGCCACCTACGACAAGATACTCGACCTGCTTAGAACCGACGAAGCCCCGCAGTTCATCTTTGACGTCACGATGCAAAATCACGGCGGCTACGACTATGGCACCGTTCCCGCCGAAGAGCTGACAAACTATTGGGTCGAGGGAGCCAGCGAGGGCGCCAATAGCGCGCTCAACACCTATCTCACCTGCATCAACGCATCCGACCGGGACCTCGAGTACTTTATCAACGAGCTCCGCAATATCGGCAGACCGGTTGTCCTTGTCTTTTTTGGCGACCATCAGCCGAGCGCCGCAACGACTCTCAACGACGAGCTGTACCCTCAGGAAGATACGGCAAGCCACGCTTTCCGTATCTATCAGTCGACATATTTTGTCTGGGCTAACTATGAAATCGCCGGCAATACCGAGCTCAACGTCTACGACACCGTCGGGGCAAACGAGATTGCAGCCATTACCCTTAATAAGATCGGCGCCCCGCTCACCGACTATCAAAAGGCTCTGCTTGCAACAAGGTCAGATGTGCCCACCATCAATGTCGCCGGCTACCTTGGTGCCGACGGGCTGCGCTACGACTTGGAATCTGAAGACAGCCCATACGCCTCGACGATCGACAAGCTGCAGCGCATGCAATACCTCGAGTTTGCCAGCAAAGTTCAGTAAGCCCGCCCATTCGCTTGGACCCATCGTATTGCAAGCACGCTCGGCCCAAATGCATCGCAAATGACTCCCGCTCGCAAACGAGGGTACAATGACGCTCGTGTCACATCACGGGGCCCCGGCCCCAACATATACAAAGGAGTCATACATGGGTTGCGAGCACGCACAGGCCGCCGGCGGACAAACGTCGCCGTCGCAATTTGAGGAGAACACGCTGTCCGAGGTCAAACGCGTCATCGCCGTGCTTTCCGGCAAGGGCGGTGTCGGCAAGTCGTTTGTCACCGGTGCCATCGCCACCGAGCTTGCCCGTCACGGCCACAAGGTCGGCGTCCTCGATGCCGACATCACCGGTCCCTCCATCCCCAAGATGTTCGGTATGAGCGGACGCCACGTCCATGCCCTTGGCAACCTTATGCTGCCCGAAATCTCCGAGCACGGCGTCAAGGTCATGAGCTCCAACCTGCTGCTCCAAAACGAGACCGACCCCGTCCTTTGGCGCGGTCCGGTCATCGCAGGCGCCATTAGGCAGTTCTGGAGCGAGACCTCGTGGGGCCCCATCGACTACCTGCTGGTCGACATGCCTCCGGGAACAGGCGACGTCGCGCTCACCGTCTTCCAGTCGTTGCCCGTCGACGGCATCGTCATCGTCACGAGCCCGCAGGATCTGGTCTCGATGATCGTCGCCAAGGCGGTCAACATGGCCGAGAAGATGAACGTCCCCATTCTGGGCATTGTCGAGAACATGAGCTATATTGAGTGCCCCGACTGCGGCAAGAAGATTGAGGTCTTTGGCAAGAGCAAGCTCCCCGAGGTCGCAGATCGCTATAACCTCGACATCTTGGGCCAGCTTCCCATTAATCCGGCACTCGCCGAGGCCTGCGATAAGGGCGAGGTCGAGACCGCGCTGCCCGATGGCATGTTGCCCAAGGCAGTCTCTGCCGTCGAGGCCGTTACCCCGCACGAGACCGACGAGGCCTAAGTGAACGCGAGCGCCTTCTATGACGTCCTGGTAATCGGCGGCGGGGCTTCAGGCCTCGCCGCTGCCATTACGGCCGCACGCGCTGGCAAAAGCGTCTGCATCGTTGAGCGCGATGTCGCCTGTGGCCTTAAGCTCCTTGCGACCGGTAACGGCCGCTGCAACCTCTCCAACGAATCGATTGATCCTCAGCGGTATAACCACCCCGCATTCGTCGAATCCGTCATGGGCCCCCAGCCCGAACAAGAGCTTATGGGTTTCTTCTCCTCGCTGGGTATCATGACAACCTCCGAGGAAGGCCGGCTGTACCCGCGCTCCCTTCGCGCTGAATCGGTGCGCGACGTGCTTCTCAACGTTTGCGACCGCCTAGGTATCACCTTAATCTGCGGAGCCAACGTTGCCTCGGCGCACAAAGTTTCCGAAGGCTGGGCACTCCAAATAGACCGTCCAGCGCGGGCGCTCAAGGCAAAAAAGCACGACGACCGAAAATCGGAGCTCCGCTCGCTTCGGAAGGCACTCGCCGATGTCCCTCGCAAGAACGAGGCCCTGCAGGCGCATGCCGTAATTATCGCCACGGGCGGCAACCCCACCGGTATCGCCGATACGTTTAGCCTCCCCCTCACTTCGCTGCGCCCCATCCTCTGCCCCGTATCGGCAACGGTCGTTGGCGATCGGGCGGCACTCAAGACGTTGGATGGTCTGCGCGTCCGCGCCCGCTTGACGCTCACCCGTAACCATAGTGAGCTCTGGCACGAAGACGGTGAAGTACTGTTTCGAACCTTCGGTATCTCGGGCGTCGCTGTCTTCAACCTCTCCCGTCGTATCCAGCACGGCGATACGATCCTGCTCGACGTTTTCCCCGACCTCTCCAAAGACGAGCTGCTCGATATGCTCAACCGGCGCGTTGAGCTGCTCGGCGGCTTTTCGCCCCGCGATCCCCGTTGGCTCGACGGCATGCTCGCCCCGCAACTCTCCCGCGTCGTCTGCACGGCGTTCGAGCAGTGCCATCCAGGCTCCAACGATGTCATCCACCTGGTCTCGATCCTCAAGCACTTTAAGTTGCTCGTCGAGGGAACAGCCGAGGAGCGCTCGGCGCAGGTCACGCGTGGTGGCGTATCTGTCGAGAGCATCTCAACACCCAGTCTACGCGCGCGCAGCGCTGTCGACGCCCCGCTTTACGTCTGCGGCGAAGCGCTCGACATCGACGCCGATTGCGGAGGCTTTAACCTTGCGTGGGCCTGGCTCTCGGGCATTCGCGCTGCAAGCAGCCTGTAGCCGCACAGTTTATAATCAAAAACGCATTCGGGCCGTCTGGGATACCGGACGGCCTCTTTCTTGCCTCTAAGGAGACCTCGATGATCGAAATCACCCAAGTCAACGCGTCGCTCGATGAAACCGGCGATGAAAATGCCTGCCTCATTGTTGGCAAGCGAGTCGCCAAGCGCGTCCTACGTTGCAAGGACTCCGAGATCAAGTCCATCGAGCTCCACCGCAAGTCGATCGACGCTCGCAAAAAACGAGACGTCCATTTTATCCTGAGCTTTCGTGTTGAGCTGACTAGTCCCCACCTCGAGCGAGAAGCGGTCGACAGCGTTTCCGAACGTGACCGCTCGCGCGTACGCGCGATAGAAGACGATGAGCCTTCATTCCCCTCCCCCGTCTCCGACGCACCTCAAGAACGCCCTGTCGTTGTCGGCGCCGGATGCGCCGGCCTTTTCGCTGCGCTCACCCTTGCCGAAGCAGGTCTTAAGCCCTTGCTTATCGAGCGCGGCGACCCGGCATTTCGCCGCTCGCAGGCGATCGACCTCTTTCTAAAGGAGCGCATCCTCGACCCCGAGAGCAATATTCAGTTTGGTCTGGGCGGCGCGGGGACCTTCTCGGACGGCAAGCTCAATACGGGAACAAAAAATCCCGCCCATCGCCTTATCCTCGAAACCTTCGTCGAGGCGGGTGCGCCCCGCGATATTCTGTGGGATGCCAAGCCGCACATTGGCTCCGACATCCTTCCCAAGGTTGTCACCGCTATATCCCAGCGTATCGAGCAGCTCGGAGGTGTCGTCCGTTATCGAACGAAGCTCGTCGACATTCGCATCGACGCGTCTGGCGCCATCACCGGTATTGATGTCCAATCGTCCCAAGACGCCGCTTACGAGCCAATCGAGACAAAGCACCTCATCCTCGCCTGCGGGCATTCTGCTCGCGATATTTTTGAGCTCCTTAAGGACTACAACGTGGCCCTCGCACAAAAGACCTTTGCCATGGGCGTTCGCATCGAGCATCCGCAACGCGACATCGACCGAGCCCAATATGGAGCCTCGGCGGGACATCCAGCGCTCGGGGCGGCCCCCTACAAACTTGTTGCCCATCTTCCCAACGGCCGCAGCGTGTTCTCGTTTTGCATGTGCCCCGGCGGACAGGTTGTTGCCGCGTCTTCAGAACCGTGCCATCTGTGCGTCAACGGGGCCAGTCTCAATGCCCGCGACGGACGCAACGCAAATGCCGCCCTGCTCGTTAACGTCACGCCTGAGGACCTTCCCAACGATGACCCGCTCGCCGGCATCGAGCTCCAGCGTGTCTGCGAGGCGGCCGCCTATCGCCTGGGCGGTTCCAACTGGAACGCACCGGCACAACTCGTCGGAGATTTCCTCGCAGGACGCGCCAGCAAGGCGCCCGGAAAGGTAAAGCCCACCTATCCGCTCGGTGTGACCTGGACGGCAATTGACGAAGCCCTGCCGCAGCATATCGTCGAGTCGCTCCGCCTGGGACTTCCCCTACTCGGAAAAAAGCTACGAGGCTACGACCGTCCCGATGCCGTTCTTACCGGCGTGGAGACTCGTTCGAGCTCACCGGTCACTGTCACCCGAGACCGAACATGCCATGCCGTGTCGACCCCGGGCCTCTACCCTTGTGGTGAGGGAGCTGGATATGCCGGCGGCATCATGAGCGCGGCCACCGACGGCATCCGTTGTGCTGAAGCCCTGATCGCAGACCTCTAACGCACGAATTCCAGCGCGCAAAAGACATAGGCCCCGAGCTCCACAGGGAACTCGGGGCCTGTTCGCTATTTCTTAAACCGTGCACCCTGGCGTTTTCTGCCCGATGCGAACGTGGAACCCTTGCGGGCCTGCGAACGTAAGCGCTCGATCGTCTCGTCCTCAGACGCACCCTCGAGCATCGCCCGAATCTGAACGACGGCATCGCGCAGGCGCGCCGCCTCCTCAAAGTCCATGGCGGCAGAAGCGTTACGCATGTCCTCTTCCATGGTTTCGACAATCCGCACAAGCTCGTCATGCGGCAGTTCTTCCAACTGCTCCGCAAGTGTCTGCTCGGGCGCCACCGTTTCCGGCACGCCGCCCTCACCCGACTCATCGGGCGTATAGAATGCGCCATGGCCAAGAGAGTCGCCCTTCGAGCGCCCCTTGGAACCCACGGTTTTTTCGGCCTCGGCAATAAAACTTGAGATGTCGTTGATGGCCTTGCGCACTGTCTTGGGCACAATGCCATGCTCTTCGTTATATGCCATCTGAATCTCACGACGGCGCCGCGTCTCCTCGATGGCCTCTTTCATCGAATCGGTCACAACGTCCGCATACATGATGACTTCGCCATCGGCGTTACGGGCCGCACGGCCAATCGTCTGAATCAGCGAACGGCGGTTGCGCAAGAAGCCTTCCTTATCGGCATCGAGAATTGCCACCAGTGAGACCTCGGGGAGATCCAAACCCTCGCGAAGCAGGTTGATGCCAACGAGAACATCGATCTTGCCCTCGCGCAGCGTTCGCAGGATCTCGACACGGTCCATTGTCGCCGTATCAGAGTGCATGTAATTGACCTTAATGCCCGCGTCGAGCAGATGGTCGGTCAGGTCCTCGGCCATGCGCTTGGTCAACGTGGTCACCAGCACGCGCTCCTTGCGGGCAACGCGCTCGCGAATCTCGTCCTCAAGATCGTCAATCTGACCGCGAACTGGACGCACGTCAATCTTGGGGTCGAGCAGACCGGTCGGACGAATAATCTGCTCAACGTCGTTCTGGCTAACCCGCAGCTCGTAGTCGCCCGGCGTGGCCGAAACGTAGATGAACTGGGGAATCCTTGCCTCAAACTCATCGAAACGAAGCGGGCGGTTATCGAGCGCCGAGGGCAGGCGAAAACCGTGTTCCACCAGCGTCACCTTACGCGAGCGGTCACCTTCGTGCATACCGCGAATCTGCGGCACCGTCACATGGCTCTCATCGATGATGCAGAGCATATCCTTAGGAAAGTAATCGATTAGGGTAAACGGCGGCTCACCCGGCTTGCGACCGTCCAGATGACGCGAGTAGTTCTCGATGCCGTTGCAAAAGCCCATCGTCTCGAGCATCTCAAGATCATAATCGGTACGCTGCTGCAGACGCTGCGCCTCAAGCAACTTGTCGGTCGCCTTGAGCTCCGCCACGCGCTTCTCGCACTCTTCGCTGATCGATTTCAGAGCCGCCTTGACCTTCGGCTTCTCGGTCACGTAGTGCGATGCCGGCCATACGGGGATGGCCTCGTACTCACGCAGCATCTCACCGGTGACCTCATCGATCTCGGCAATCAGCTCGACCTCGTCGCCAAAGAACTCAAACCGCAACGGGTGCTCGGCATAAGGCGGATACACGTCGACAACATCGCCGCGCACGCGGAACATGCCACGTGCCAGGTCATAGTCATTGCGATCATATTGAATGTCGATAAGCGCATGGATAAAGTCATCGCGCTCGAGCGGCACCTTCTTGTCGACGTTTGGAGCCAGACCCGCATAGTCCTCAGGAGAGCCAATGCCATAGATACACGAGACCGATGCGACAACGATCACATCACGTCGAGAGAGCAGTGACGCGGTCGCCTGATGGCGCAGCATCTCGACCTCTTCGTTAATCGAGGAGTCTTTCTCGATATATGTATCGCTTTGCGGCACATACGCCTCGGGCTGATAGTAGTCGTAGTACGAGACAAAGTAGACCACAGCGTTATTGGGAAAGAACTCTTTGAGCTCGCTCGCAAGCTGAGCGGCGAGCGTTTTATTCGGAGCCATGACAAGGGTCGGCTTACCCAAGGCCTCAATGGTTTTGGCCATCGTAAAAGTCTTACCCGAACCAGTCACACCCAGCAAAACCTGATAGCGGTCTCCGTCCCTCACGCCCCGCACAAGTGACTCAATGGCCTTAGGCTGGGAACCAGCGGGCTCGTATGGAGACACGACCTTAAACGGCACATCAGCGCCCTCAACGCCAAAGCGCTTAAGTTCACCACCAACGCGTTCTACTTCAAATTCCGCCATGGATACTCCTAACTCATACATCTGCAGTATACGCGGGCGGTGGGCTTAGTCCTATACGAACCGATCGGGATAGAGAGTCTTATATCGAACCCAGGCATTATTGACGCGAATCAGATAAGCCTGAGTTTCAGGGAAGGTAATCGCATTATGGAGTGACGTGTTCTGCTGCGCCCATCCGTCGACATTGCCCATACCGGCGTTATAGGCGGCGATGGCACTATCCGTCGACCCGTTGAAATAGGCGAGAAGATACGAGAGGTATGCGCAGCCAAACTCGATATTCGTAGCCGGATCGTTAAGATTGTCGGCCGAATACTCCCCTCCGTCGACAAGGCCCTTGGCGATCATATCCTGGGCAGTCTCGGGCATCAGCTGCATCAATCCCTGAGCACCCTGATTCGACTCGGCCTCGGGATCCCAATTCGATTCCGACTTAATGACAGCGCACACCAGATACGGATCCAGATTATGCGAAATACTGGATTGCTTTACATACACCTCGTAGTCAATCGGATACAGCGGCTTAAAGAAAGCGGCAGGGGCACACGAGTAGACGAGCGAAATAAGGCCGAAGACGAACACAACGGCAAGTGGCGCCACGCGATACCACGTAAAGAAACGTGCCTTAGGCATCGGCCTCCTCCTTATCCGGAGTATCTATAAACCCGTGGCATGCAAGCCATGAGTCAAGCTGCTCAAAGAGCGAATTATCGGCTGCCGAATTATCAATCACCGTTGTAGCGAGATTGCACAGCGCAGACTCATCGGGCTGGCAAGCAGAACGGGCATCGAAATCAGATGGCTCCATGCCACGTTGAATAGCGCGCTCGCGACGAACTGACAAAGGGGCGCTAATGACCAGAATTTCATCAGCCAAGCCAAATGCATCCTCAAAACCAGTCGGAGCAGAAACCTCGACCACCGCAAAGGGATAACGGGGAGATGAAACCGTACAACAAACCGGATCGAGAATCCTAAGCGAGAGCTGTTCAATCAGAACGGGATGCACGATGCCATTGAGCCGTGCGACCGAATCAGGAGAAGCGAAAGCTCGAGAAGCGAGGATGCTGCGGCGAATGCCGCCTTCCTCATCCAAAATGTCCCAACCGAATTCATCCGCGAGTGCATTGACGATATCAGAGCCCGGCACATACAGCGATTTTGCAAGCTCATCCAGATCGATTAGCATAGCGCCACGAGATTCGAAATAGCGGCAGGCAGTCGACTTACCCGAAGCAATATTGCCCAAGACAAATACGGTAAACATCAAGCCCTCCCTAACGCCAATGCGAGTAATTATCGCTCAAATACACTAGAAGGACTCAAAATACAGCCAAACAGTAAGAGCGCATACGGGGGAACTAGGTCCCAAAGTACAACGTGTATACAACGCAAAAAAGGGGGAGGCCGCGTGGCCTCCCCCTTCTCAGTTCAAGCGTACGGCTCGGTGCCGTCCACCGGTCAGCGGCGCCCTGGCCTCCCACGGGCTGACCCCGCAGTACTCTCGGCGCGATGGGGCTTAGCTTCCGGGTTCGGAACGGGACCGGGCGTGCCCCCCATGCTCTGGCCGCTGACCGGTGGGCGGCGCCCACCGTTACGGTGTCCGGGTGTCTCCCTCACGTGCCCTGGGGGCCGCATGGCGTATAGGAAAGGGAACTGACTCGGGGGCATCCTCGTGCCCGGACCGCGCGTGAGCGCTTGTCCCGCGGGCCGCGAGGTGCGGTTCCGGAAGAGCTCGGGCGATTAGTGCGGCTCGGCTGAGGACGTCGCCGTCCTTGCACCTGCCGTCTATCGACCAGGTAGTCTACCTGGGCCCTTACCGGAAGGAGAACTAATCCCTGGAACGGCTTCCCGCTTAGATGCCTTCAGCGGTTATCCGCGCCGCACGCGGCTACCCGGCCGTGCCGTTGGTCGACAACCGGTTCACCGGAGGTGCGTCCACCCCGGTCCTCTCGTACTGGGGGCAGCCTCCATCGATTCTCCTGCGCCCACGGAGGATAGGGACCGAACTGTCTCACGACGTTCTGAACCCAGCTCGCGTACCGCTTTAAACGGCGAACAGCCGTACCCTTGGGACCTGCTCCAGCCCCAGGATGCGATGAGCCGACATCGAGGTGCCAAACCTTGCCGTCGATGTGGACTCTTGGGCAAGATCAGCCTGTTATCCCCGGAGTACCTTTTATCCGTTGAGCGACGGCCCACCCACTCGGGGCCGCCGGATCACTAGAGCCTGCTTTCGCACCTGCTCGGCTTGTGGGCCTCGCAGTCAAGCCCGCTTGTACTCTTGCATTCAAAAGGACGGTTGCCGACCGTCCCGAGCGGACCTTCGCGCGCCTCCGTTACCCTTTAGGAGGCGACCGCCCCAGTCAAACTGCCCGCCTGGCACGGTCCCCGAGCCGGTTGACGGCCTCGGGTTAGGACGCCGGTCGCGCGAGGGCAGTATTCCAAGGGCGGCTCCCCGGGGGCTGGCGCCTCCGGATCGATGCCTCCTGCCTATCCTCTACACGCGGGACCAGCGGCCAATGCCAAGCTGCAGTGAAGGTTCACGGGGTCTTTCCGTCCTTCCGCGGGTAAGTCGCATCTTCACGACCAGTGCAATTTCACCGGGTCCATGGTCGAGACAGCGCCCAAGTCGTTGCGCCTTTCGTGCAGGTCGGAACTTACCCGACAAGGAATTTCGCTACCTTAGGACCGTTA
>CABQAK010000002.1 GCA_902462065.1 uncultured Collinsella sp. | reverse complement strand
CCCCACAGTCCCCCAAGGCGGCAGGCGCGAAGCGCCGGGGCCGCCGCCAGAACCAGGGCCCGCAACAGCCACGCGCCCCCACATCAGCCCAGCGGCCCCAACCAACAACGGCCCCATCGCAGACCGCTTGCAGCAGCGTCACCGCAGGCGGGGACCGGGCTTAGTTTTCAGAACACTCCGCAGACCAGTGTGGCGCCTTGTCCGCGGCTCCGAAGGAGCAGGACAAGGCGCCACACATGGTCGAGGACGTTCTGAAAACTAAGCCCGACCCCCGCCGGACAGGTCCACCGCTACTCGCAGAGCAGCTTAGCGATCTGGACGGCGTTGGTTGCCGCGCCTTTACGGATTTGGTCGCCGCAGCACCAGAAAGTGATGCCGCGCGCAGCCTCGGGGTTCGAAATGTCGCGGCGCACGCGACCGACCCAGATCAGGTCCTGGTCGGACGTATCCATCGGCATGGGGAAGCGGTCGTGCGCATCCTCGGCGCTCATGTCGTCAACCAGCTTCACGCCCGGAGCGGCAGCCAGCGCAGCACGGGCCTCTTCCACCGTAATATCGCGCTCAAACTCGAGCGTAATGCTCTCGGAGTGCGAACGCAGCACGGGCACGCGCACGCAGGTGCAGTTCACGCGCAGCTCGGGCAGGTGCATGATCTTGCGGCCCTCGTTTTGCAGCTTCATCTCCTCGGAGGTAAAGCCCTCCTCCTTGACGCCACCGATCTGCGGAATCAAGTTGCTCGCGAGCTGGGCGGCAAATGCGCGCGGCTCGGGAATCTCCTCGCCACGGCCCAGGGCGGCCAGCTGGGCCTCGAGCTCGGCCATACCGGGAGCGCCGGCACCCGAAGCCGCCTGATACGTCGAGACGATCATACGCTTCACGCCGGCGAGCTGGTGCAGCGGCCACGTGGGAACCAGACCGATAATGGTCGCACAGTTGGGGTTGGCGATAAGGCCGTGATGCCACTTGATATCGTCGGCATTGATCTCGGGCACGACCAGCGGCACCTCGGGATCCATGCGGAAGGCATGGCTGTTGTCGACCACGACGGCGCCGCGCTTGACGGCCTCGGGCAGTAGCTCCTTCGCGATGTCGTCGCCGGCAGCGCCGAGTACGATGTCGCAGCCCTCAAAGGCCTCGGGGCAAGCCTCTTCAATCACAACCTGCTCGCCGCGGAACTCAACGGTCTTGCCCGCAGAGCGCGCGCTCGCCAGCAGCTTGAGCTTACCGACCGGAAACTCCTGCTCGTTGAGGCACTCGAGCATCTGGGTGCCCACGGCTCCCGTCGCGCCCAAAATAGCAACCGTGTACTGTTTCATGCTTCCCCCTTTAAAGGTTGTGGCTTTTGCCCGCACGCCGAGCAGGCCGATTATTGTTGCCAGTGTATACAAGAACGGGGCAGGCACGAAACCCGCCCCGTCGAAACGAAACCGAAACGAAACGCCCCGCCGTAGATTTTTGAGGCGAGTCCCAAAAATCTAGCGAGATAGCAGCTACTTGTAGAGCGCAGCCAGAGCGGGATCGACCGGCGCGGAAGCCTCCAGGTCGGAGACCTTCACAATGCCGTTCTCATCGGAGAAGGCACGGTAAATGGTCCGAATCGCCAGATCGAAGTCCTTCTCCTCCACGCCGATAATGATGTTGATCTCGTCGCAGCTCTGCGAAATCATGCGTACGCTCACGCCGGCCTGGCCAAGCATGCCAAACAGGTGGCCCGAGATGCCTGCGCGACCGCGCAGGTTACGACCGACGGTCGCGATAAGCGCCAAGCCCTCGACAACCTCGATCTCGAGCGGTTCGACCTCCTGCTGAATGTCGCCCACGAGCGAGTACAGCGAATCGTGAACGTCCTGCTCCTGCACCACGGCGCCAAAGCGGTCAACACCGGTGGGCATGTGCTCGACGGAGACGTCATAGCGCTCGAAGACCGAAAGCGCACGGCGCATAAAGCCGACGCGGGGCTTGGTGCGGTCGCGGGCGACGTTGATGGCGACAAAACCGCGCTTGCCGGTCACGCCGGTAATGATGGGCTCTGCCTCGCCCTCGTCAGCCGTCTCGCTAATGATGGTGCCGGGGTCCTGCGGCGCATTGGTGTTCTTGATGACCAGCGGAATACCCGCCTCACGCACGGGGAACACGGCCTCCTCGTGCAGAACGCTTGCACCCATGTACGAAAGCTCGCGCAGCTCCTCGTAGGTAACGCGGGCGATGGGCTGAGCCTCGGGAACAATACGCGGATCGGCGGAATAGAAGCCCGAGACGTCGGTCCAGTTCTCGTACAGGTCGGCGCCCAGGCACTTGGCCAGGATCGAGCCCGAGATATCGCCGCCGCCACGATCGAGCAGCTTGATCTGACCCTCACGCGTCGCGCCATAGAAACCGGGCATAACAAAGCCGCCCTGCTGACCGTACTCCTGCACCAGCTCGGAGGTGCGGTTCATGCTGAGCGTACCGTCGTGATGGAACGCCACAACCGTCGCGGCGTCCAGGAACGGCAGGCCCAGGTACTCGGCCATCAGGCAAGCGGTGAAGTACTCGCCACGGCTCACGAGTTCCTCGGTGGAGTAGCCGCCCGAGCGGGCGCGCTCGGCAAAGGCCGCGAACTCCTCGCGGATGGGATAGGTGAGCTCCAGCTCGTCAGCGATGTCAAAATAGCGCTGGCCAATGTCCTCGAGCAGTTCCTCGCACGACACGTGATACTTAACGTGCGCGTTAACCAGGTAGAGCAGGTCGGTCACCTTGGTGTCGCCCTTAAAGCGGCGGCCGCAGGCGGAAACCACCACAAAACGGCGGGCAGGGTCGGCATCGACGATGGCCTTGATCTTCTTAAAGTGTTCGGCGTCGGCGACCGACGAGCCGCCAAACTTGGCAATCTTAATCATGGGCTTGAGGTTACCTTTCTAAAAGCCTCTGCAAACCTGTTTTGCGCGCTCTGATACCATGGTTTCACCGATTGGGACCAAGGCATCCGAGGAGCAGTGTTATATGGGAACTTATCATAGTACACGAGGACGCACTTTATCGTGCTCAAGTAAGGTGGCAATCCGCACCGGCATCGCTCCCGACGGGGGTTTGTTTGTCTCGGACGAGCTCGGCACCCAGCAGGTCGATATCAGCTCGCTTGCAGATAAATCGTACTTTGAAATCGCTCAAGATGTGTTGGGAATGTTACTGAATGATTACACGGCCGAAGAAATTTCGGCGTGTGTCGACGAGGCATACCGCGGCACGTTCGCGAGTGAAGAGGTTACGCCGCTCGTCAAACTCGACGCTGCGCCGGGCGCTGACGCCCCTCAGACCTATGTGATGGAGCTCTTTGGCGGCCCCACAAGCGCCTTCAAGGACGTCGCCCTGCAGATGCTCCCCCGTCTGATGGCCCGCACTTCTGCCAAGGACGGCGGCGCCGAGCGCATCATGATCGTCACCGCCACGTCGGGCGACACCGGCAAGGCCGCACTCGCCGGTTTTGCCGACGCGCCGGGCACGGGCATCACCGTCTTTTATCCCGAGGGCAAAGTCAGCCGCGTGCAGAATCTGCAGATGTCCACGCAGGAGGGCGACAACGTCGCCGTCTGCGGCATCCGCGGCAACTTTGACGACGCCCAGAGCGCCGTTAAGCGCATCTTTGCCGATAAGGAGCTTGCCGAGCGCCTGGAGGCCGCCGGCACGGTGCTTTCGAGCGCCAACTCCATCAATGTCGGCCGTCTGGTACCGCAGGTCGTCTACTACTTTGCCGCCTATGCGCAGCTGTTGCGCGCCGGCGCCATCGAGGCCGGCGACGCCGTGGAGTTCTGCGTACCGACCGGCAACTTTGGCGATATCCTGGCCGGCTACTATGCCAAGCGCATGGGTCTGCCCGTCGCCAAGCTCGTCGTGGCGAGCGACAAGAACAACGTGCTTGCCGACTTCCTGACCACCGGCGTTTACGACCGTAACCGCCCGTTCTTCACAACCATCTCGCCGTCGATGGACATCCTTATCAGCTCCAACCTGGAGCGCATGCTCTACTTCCTGTCCGACGGCGACTGCGAGCTCGTTGCCGGCCTTATGGAGCAGCTGGCACAGACGGGTCGCTACGAGGTACCTGCCGAGTTGCTGGCCAAGATCCAGAGCGTGTTTGGCTGCGGTTGGGCCAGCGAGGACGAGGTACGCACTGCCATCAAGAGCTGCTGGGACGCGAACGGCTACGTGATCGACCCGCACACCGCTTGCGGCTATCACGTCTTCGAAAAGGTCGCTCCCACCGAGGGCGCCAAGGCTCGCGTGCTGCTTTCGACCGCCAGCCCCTACAAGTTCCCGCGCGCCTGCTGCGACGCCCTGGGCCTCGATGTTCCCGAGGACGACTTTGAGGCCATGCGCGTGCTCGAGCAGGCCACCAATACGGTCGCCCCGGCACAGCTCGCCGAACTCGAGTCCAAGCCCGTCCGCTTCGAAGACGTCTGCGACGTCGATGAGATGGCAAGCTACGTCGAGTCTGCAGCAAAAAAGATGGCTACCAACTAAAACCCCTTATTAAGCGCCGGCGAAAGCCGGCGCACCTTCTTTTATCAGACACCCACCGGGATGATGACGAACGTGCATAGCGTGCCTGGCTGTTTAGTTCGTCGCGAGTTCCGCACGCAAAGGAAAGCACTTAATGTGCTTTCCGTCTTGCGCAGGACTGCCCGAGCAGCGAACTAAACAGCCAGGCACGCCAGGAGGACTCACATGATCAAGATCACCGTCCCAGCAACAAGCGCCAACTTGGGCATTGGCTACGACACCCTCGGCATGGCCGTCAGCCTCTACTCGCACTTCACCTTCGAGCGCGCCGACAAACTCACCATCACGGGCTGCCCCGAGGAGTTCCAAAACGAGAACAACCTGGTCTATGTGAGCTTTGTCGATGCTCTGGCCGCCTGGGACGAGCCGGCTTTTCCCGTTGCTATCGACATTCAGACCGATGTGCCCGTCGCCCGCGGCCTGGGTTCCAGCTCCACCTGCGTCGTTGCCGGTATCATGGCGGCCGCGGCACTGACGGGCCACACCGTCGACCGCGCCGAGCTCGTCCGCATTGCCACCGAAGTCGAGGGCCATCCCGATAACGTCGCCCCTGCTATCCTGGGCGGCGCCGTCTGCTCCTTTACGCCGACCGATTCGCTCCCCCAGTGCCTGCGCTACGAGGTGAGCGATCGCCTGCGTTTTATTACCGTGATTCCGCCCTACGAGGTGCATACGAGCGAGGCGCGCAAGGTTGTGCCGCAGGAGATTCCACTCTCCACCGCCGTATGGCAAATGGGCCGCATCGCCGGCATGACGCGCGGCCTGGAGACCGGCGACCTTGACCTGATTGCTGCCGCCAACGACGACCGCATCCAGGAGCCCTATCGCCGCCGCCTCATCCCCGACTACAACGCCGTGCGCGACACCTGCCTTAACGGAGGCGCCAAGACCATCTGGATCAGTGGTTCCGGCTCGACCCTCATGGCCGTGACCGACGATACCATCGTGGCAAAGTTCCTGCAGGTCAAGCTACGCGAGCAGTTCCCCAAGTGTGATACGCATATTCTGACGTGCGACACGGAAGGCGCCCAGATCGAATACCTGTAGCGCCCTGCCTCATTGCTCTCACCGGCCCCCTTGGGGCTTCCCCTGAAAACGTCCTCGATCATGAATTGCCCCGTCGTGCGCTTCGCGCGACGGGGCAATTCGATCTGCGGATTGTTTTCAGGGGAAGCCCCAAGAGGGCCTGCGCAGCCTCGAAAGGATAATCGCATTCGCTGATTTAATCTTGTGCTCCAACGGAGCCACGGACGAGAGGCCTTCGCGCTGCGGAATAATTTTGAGGGGAACACCCCGACCATCCCTCCGTTTACCTTGCTGAGGATGTCTACAGGGACCCACGCTTTGAAGGGGCGCCGGGCAGATAGGGGCTTTTTAGGTTACATAATAAACTGTTTATCTATGCTACTATTTAACTAGGCATCGCAGTATGGAGGTGGTCAAAGTGTTACGCACACTCAAAGCTTCGTTTTTCCTCTCGATACTTTTGATATTACCGATATGTTTCTCGTTTAGCCCTTCGACTGCTTATGCTGCAGAAAGCGATGCTGTCGCAATTTCTGGCGCAACCCAAGATTTTGATTTAACGAAAGGTCCCGAGCAGTCTCATCAAATCAAGCTTAAGGATGGGACCGTTGCAGTAATAGGAATTAAAAAAACCAATGAGCCCAGCCTGATATGGGACAGTTACTACAACAATGCATCTGGAACTTGGACTATCTATTACAACAGTCCTTTTATTTATCGCGAATTCAAGATCAAGATAGCGAACTCGCTCATTACCAGCGCTTGGGGACAAAACTATTCGACTTTCGGTTGCACGGTAACAAACGAGTCCTTTAAATGGAACTCTAAGCAGGCGACATATCGACTCAATTATGAATCGATGGGGGTTGCGTCCAGCGTTGCCGTGTTGCAAGCGACCATGGAAGGCAGCACGCTCCACACCTATGCAAACTAGACTCACATCAATTGAGGAAGTTCAATGATCCCAATTCCTGCACGCTCAGACATTATGATCGCTCTCGTTTGGATTCTCATCGGAGTGCTTATTTGGCGTATCTGCAAATGGGTTAAAAACAAGAAATAGTTGATAAAACGTATATGCCATTTATGCGATGCTTGGGGCCGTTAAATCGGCCCCTATTTCTATAGCTTTTCAAGCAGCAGTCACCCATTTGGAAGTCGCAATGCCATTCATACGATTTCGGCCCTTTAAGCCGCTTTCTATTGGTAGGGACTCTTGCTGGTAAGGAGCGCTTACTAGATACAAACCTTGGCAATATATTGGGTTAGGCGGCGCTGGTTTCTTTGTATTCGAAAACTGGTTCTAGGAGGTCTTCGATGTTGCAGTGGAGGGCTTTTGCTATGGCTCTTACGCTTGTTACCGAAGCTTCGTTGATGTTTCTCTGACGCTGCTCGTACATTTGGATTGAGCGGAGTGACACACCCGATTCGTATGCTAGGTCTTGTTGGGTTTTCTTAAGCTTCTTTCTTGCTAACGCAAGTTTGGTTTGCCTGGACGCTTTTTTCGCCATATCGCAGACGAGGCGAGCCACGCGTTCCTCCGAGGCTTCGTGCCAGGGATAGTACAGGCTGCGCAGCACATCAAATGAAACGACATGCAGCAAATCTTCGAAAGGCTCTCCTAGGCGCCACTGAAGATATGCCAGCATCCAGCCTGTCCAATATTCCGGTGTCTTTTCGAATCGGTAGGTTCGATTTGGCATCGGCCTCGATTGATAGCCCGACCTTTCGGCGATAAGCGCGAACAGCTCAACGCCCGATTTTCCCGATACGACCCATGCGTTGCCACGCTCAAACTCACGGGCTACGCCGCTCAGACAAAAGAGTTCAGCAACTTCCGATCCTTCTGCTCCATAATCGTTAACGGCATAGTCAAAGCAGTCGCCGAGGTTGTTCATTGCATCCTCAAGGTAGTAGACGGGATATGTCCTACTCGGCCCACAATCCGTTAACTCTTGGATCATTTAAATCAACCCTCCCTGCCATTAAATCCCTAATGTCGATACCTTCGGAATCGAACCCGTTAACCGTATCCAAGTATTTGCGTCGAGCGTTCTGTTCTCGCTCAAATCGTTTGGGATAAAACTCAGCTCCCGAGGCCTGCTTCCAATCACGGAACCTGATCGCTGAGAACGCACGCTCACTCATAAGAGCGTATTGGATGCCCAAATCGCCCAAACGCATAATGAGTTGCAGTTGCCTGAGCGAGATCATGCCGTTAACGAACTGTCTTGCAAACGAAAAGTAGGAATCGTCGGCTCGATAGCCTCGAATAACGTCATAGGGAGAAATATCAATCAGGCAGTTATCCAGCAGATAGCGAAGTCCTTCGCGCGCCAGCGGTGTCGAAACATTGAACTCCCTATTGTTAGCCAAAATCGCAAGCCAATTGAGAATTGAAAACTCCCCGGACTCCAAATCCAAGACTGCGAGACCATCCATATCGAGCTCATATCGATTTGCAATGCCATCAGACTCAGTCCGACATGCCCACTCCATTGCCATTTCCTCATGTGGCGTGCAATAAAACCCACACCCATAGTCATTGAATTGTCTGCATTTATCCAACGACGGATGCTCGACAACAACCTCCGACCCGTGCCAAAGCTCCATATCGACCTCCAAACAAAAATATCACCCCAGTGATAGTGTACCAATAACTATCACTGGGGTGATATAGATAGATGCAAACTATTGCCTGCCAAGAACCCTTACTAGAGGCAGGCCTCGGCGATGCGCTTTTTGAGTTCGTCGATGCCGGTGCCGGTCTGGGAGCTTGTAATGATTACGTTCTCGGCCGGGACGTTGAGCTGTTTTTTGATGGCCGCTGCCTGGCGGGCTTGCTGGGTGCGGCTGAGCTTGTCGGCTTTGGTGAGGCAAACGATAAAGTTGAACTCGTTACCCTGTAGGTAGTCGATCATGTCGTGGTCGAGCTTGCTGGGGTCGTGACGAATGTCCACCAGCGAGACGACCAAGTTAAAGCTGCGCTCGGAGTCGAAAAAGTCGCCGATAAGCTCGGCCCAGCGGTCGCGCTCGGCCTTGGAGCGACGGGCGAAACCGTAACCCGGCAGGTCCACGAAATGCACGTCATCGGCCTCAAAGAAGTTGATGTTGCTTGTCTTGCCCGGCGTACTGGAAACCTTGACTAGGTTCTTGCGGC
This sequence comes from uncultured Collinsella sp., assembly GCA_902462065.1. Classification (GTDB taxonomy): domain Bacteria; phylum Actinomycetota; class Coriobacteriia; order Coriobacteriales; family Coriobacteriaceae; genus Collinsella. Next base: position 76,024 of record CABQAK010000002.1, on the reverse strand, counting down.
CAAATAGCTTGTTCATAATCGACGACTTGCCCACGTTGGAGCGGCCGACAAAGCTCACCTCGGGGCAGGTGGACTCGGGAATCTGCGAAACCTTGCCATAGCTGGCGACGAACTTGGCAAGCTGGTAGTTAATGGAATCGGCCATGGACACTCCTTGGTCGTAGGTTCTTACAAATAGACGCGCTATTGCGTAGCGGCAATGCGGCGGACGATATCGAGCGTAATGTCACTTGCGACACGCGCGTACTCGAACAGATCGAACTCTCGCTCGCAAATTGCATCGTACGCCTCGTCACAATTATCGCTGATAGCGCGCAACACCAGGCAATCGACACCATTTTTGGTTGCGACATGGGCAATTGCCGCGCCCTCCATCCCGACACAATCGGCATGCGTCGCCTCGATAGCGTCGTTGCGCATGGTGGCGCCCGTCACAAAGCGGTTACCCGTGGCAATCGTGCCGACCAGGAACTGCTTGGTGCCCTCGTTCGAAGCGACTGCATTTTTCGAAGCGTCAACAAACCCACGCTCAGCAAGCACGTCGGCGGCAATATCGACCAGCGCGGGCGTCGAGCCAAACTCCTCGAGCCCCGGTGCGGACTCGGCGATAAGCGCGGTATCGGTATCCAGATAGCGTAGGCGTTTGCCAATGACCACGTCGTCGATATGGAGCTTGGGGTTCAAACCGCCCGCAATGCCCGAAAACACAACAGCCTGCGGAGCATACTTGCTAATGAGGTGCTGTGTTGCAGCGGCGGCGTTCACCGTGCCCATGCCCGCCGTTGTGGCGACAACTGTCAGGCCGTCGAGCTCACCGCTCACAACGGTCAAGCCTGCCTCCCGTGCCTCGCAAACGTCGCTCAGCTCTTCCTTAATCTGCATGATCTCTTTTTCGAGCGCACCGATAATCGCGATGGTAACCATACCATTCCCCAAACCTATACGAAATTCTCAACCAAGGTATGGTACCAGCATTTTGTTTGACCTCGCCAAACGAACACGCTAAGCCAGTGCAGCTCGCGTATCAAACAGAGCCTTTGCAATCGCGGCCGTAACCTCGCTCGAACGGTCACTCCATGGCATCGATGTCATGACGCTCATGACATAGGTACGGCCATCGATGTCGATGAGGCCTGCATCGCATGTCGAATAGTAACCATCCTCGCTAATCCAGCCTGCCTTGTTGCGCACTAAAACCTGCTCGTCCGCAATGCCATCGCGAATAAACGAGCGCGATGTTGATGCCAGAAGGCCCGACAACCACTGTGAAGTCTCGGTATCCATGCTCAGATACTCGCTCATCTCGCGCCATAACCTCGCAGAAGTGCGCGGGCAGTAGGTCGGATAATCACTCATCGGATCGAGCGCGGTATCGTAATCGATGTCAAGACTGACAATCCAATCCTCGTAACCGGCATGGTCAAACGCCGCGCGTAACGCAATAAACGAATCGTTATCCGAATTAACGACCGCGGCCTCGATCAGGTCGTGCACCGTCTGCCAGCCCATACTGTAACCACCATACGTGGCTAAAGGCCAATCGAGCGACACCTGACCCGATTCGACCAACGTCTCGCAAATATAGAGCGCATACAGCGCCTTGTAACTGCTCGCTCCATACACCTCGACATCGGCGTTATACGTCACGCCTCTACCGCTCGATAGGTCGTAGAACACTACGCCCACTTCACCCAGCTCCTGCGCCCGACACAGGGCATCCTGGAGCGAGGCAAGGCTCTCATCCTCCAAGGCAGGAGTCTTGTTATCCACCAACGAGAAGGTCCGAACGGTATCACCCGAAGGGATATCGTTGAAGTCCGCCTTCGAAAGTCTCGTCTTGAGATCTGCCGTCGACAGAGCTTGATCTGCCGACGCTTTGGACTTTGAAACCTTCTCGTTTTGCAGCTGTACCGTTGACGCATCTGGGCGCACCGTTCGCTCCGAGGCGTAGGTTTTAACGGTAATTCCGAGGATAATAACCGCCGACGTTAGCATCCCAATGGCGGCAATCTTCCTCACGCGGATGCGAGCGTCGGCAAGGCCACGCGAAGACGTGTCCTTCGTCTTATATCTGCTGCCATGCTGCGGCACATACTCGTCCCGCGATGCGATGTTTCGCACGTGGTCTCCTGACTGCTACCGTTTATATACGAGCAGCATGATACCGAGCAGGCATTTCTTTCCAAAGATATTCAGTGGCGTTTAAGGTGTCTTTAAAGAAACCACAAGCGTTTCTATGCATTTGCACAGATTCTGTTGCACATCTCTACCCAAAACGCAGTTGCGGTGAAATAGTTCCTGTTTGGGCGGCATAAGCCGAAAAACAAGAACTATTCCACCGCAACTTGACGGGACTCTTTGGCAATCAACTAGGTGCCCAGGGGCACTCATTTAAGTCTGTCCCCAATGAGTGCCCTTGGGGAGCGAAAATGACCCGCTAGCCAATGGCGTTTTTGAGTTCCGCGCGGCGCTTTTTCATGCCCGTCATGACGGCGTTGCGCAGCTCGGGCATGCGCGCGGTATCCATCTGGGGCACGCCCTCAAGCTTATAGGGAATCCCCAACTGCTCATATTTGACGACACCCATGGTGTGATACGGCAGCATCTCCAGACCGACCACGTTATGCCACAGGGCAATCAGGCGACCGAGTGCCTCGCACTCCTCCACCGTGTCGGTAATGCCCGGCACCACCACGTGGCGGATAACGACCTTAATCTTGCGACGCGCGAGCTCATCACCAAACGCCAGAATGCGTGCGGGATCGCAACCGGTCAGCTTTTTATGCTCGACGGGATCGGCGTGTTTAATGTCGAGCAGCACCATATCGGTCTCGTTGAGTACGGCATCGAACTTCTCAGGATGCGCGGGATCGAACGCATAGCCGCAGCTATCCAAGCAGGTATGCACGCGGCCATCGGGGTTGTTGTGCATTGCACGGAACAGGTCGGCCAAAAACTCAGGCTGTAGGAGCGGCTCGCCGCCGGACACCGTAATTCCGCCGCTGCGATAGAACTCGTGGTTACTCTGGAACTCATCCATCAGGTGTTCGACGGTCACCATGGTGCCGCCGTTAACAGACCAGGTATCGGGATTGTGGCAATACGCGCAGCGCATGGGACAGCCCTGGACAAACACCACAAAGCGGATGCCGGGTCCGTCGACCGTTCCCATCGTCTCGATTGAATGCACGCGGCCTAGGGCAAACGCAGAGTCCTCGGGATGAGCGTCCACACCCTCAAGCGTCATTTCTGCCATTCGCGCTACCTTGCCTCTCCTTGGATGCAACCAAATAAAATGCCAGAGCCATTCTAGCCCATACGCATGATGGTGAAATGGTTTAGCGGTCAATTGGGTTGTTCTATTTGACCCCACGCAAGAGCGGCGGGAGGGTTATCGCAGCCCGCCCGCCGCCGAGGCAATAGATATCGATAGACGCCAGGCCTTACGCCTTGAGCGTGAGCACCGCACCGAAGGCGGTCGGGCCGCAATGGCTCGAGATGACACCGCCGACTTGAGTCCAGGTAACGTCTTTAAAGCCCAGGTCGTGCGCATAGACTTCCATGTCGTCGCGCAGCTCCTGGGAAAGGCCTACCGAATACGCCAGGCCAATGTGCGAGTAGTCAATCTCGCCCTTCGCAACCATGTGGTCAATAAAGGCGCGGGCGCACTTGAGCATGGAGCCGCGGAACTTCTTGGTCGCCACAAACTTGCCGCCCGTTACTTCAATGCAGGGCTTAATCTTGAGCAGGTGGGCGCCTAGGAACGCGACGTTGGACAAGCGACCGCCCGCCTTAAGGAAGGCCAGGTCGGTAGGAACAAAGCCCAGCAGCACGCGGTCCATGACGGAGTTCGTAAATGCAAAGATCTCGTCGACGGTGGCGTCGGGGTGAGCCTCGATGTATTTGGCGGTCTCGACGGCAACGAGCGACTGGCCCACCGAGACAAAACGCGTATCCATGGAGAATACGTAGTCGCGGCCCTTAGCCGCAATCTTGGAGGACTGATGCGAGCAAGTCGTGACTTCGGAGTACGCAAGATGCAGAATGGTCGCATCGGGCTGCTCGGCATGGATACGGTCATATACGTGCGCAAAATCTGCAGGCGCACAGCCGCTGGTCTTGGGCATTACGCCAAACTCGTTGCAGCGCGAGTAAATCTCGAGCGGATCGATGGAGCCGTCCTCGACGGTCTCGTCACCAATCGTGACATGCATGGGCACGCGCACGATGCCGTAGCGCTCGCAGAGCTCCGGTGTCACATCCGAACCAGATTCAACCACGATTACGTATTTGCCCATTCTTATCACGACCCATCTCGACGTTGGCTTTTCAATACATGACACGCGCCGCCGCACTGTTGCACAACGGCCTCCAAGCGCCAAAGAGACGCCGTCCCTTGCACACAACAAAGGACAGCGTCTCCCTGGAAAACTCCGTGCTTAACTGAGATTTTACACGGTTTATAAATGAGTGTTACTTATCCCGCAAACGGTCGCTATACGCGATAAACGGTAGTTACAAAATAAGTTTCCCAAACGCTCGACCTATTAGGAGAGTTCCGCCTAAAGGGTGACTCCAAAGGACCCCACATGGCCGGTTTTGGGTTATTTTCCAAAACATCCCGCAGGACGCGAGAAGCCCCCGCCGCACGTAGTGCGCAGCGGGGGCTTCTCGCATGTCCGAGGACGTTTTGGAAAATAACCCAAAACCGGCCCCAGTAACCCTGCGGGAGTTGAATCCCTTTAGAACTTGTTGTGGAAGGTACGCGCAATGACCTCGTCCTGCTGCTCCTTGGTGAGCGTGTGGAAGTTCACGGCATAGCCGGAAACGCGGATGGTCAGCTGCGGGTACTTCTCGGGGTGAGCCTGAGCGTCAAGCAGCGTCTCACGGTTGAAGACGTTGATGTTCAGGTGGTGGCCACCCTTCTCGGCGTAAGCGTCGAGCATGTGGACCAGGTTATCGGCCTGAGTCTCGGAAACTTCAGAAACCTTCATAATGTGTCTCCTTCGATCGATAGGCGCCGGCCGAAACCGGCGCGCTAATCAGTAATCGTTATTGTTAGTATAGCACTAACAATAGTTACTCGCCCAGCTGATCAAGGTCGATATCGCCAAAGAACACCTGGTCCTCCTTGCCGAGCGCACTCGGGATGATGGAGAAGGTGTTGGAGATGCCGTCCTGAGCATCGCGGAACGGGAGCTTGGAAACCGAAGACAGCGAAGCGATGGCGCCATGGCTATCGCGCTTGTGCATGGGGTTAGCACCCGGGGCGAACGGCTGGCCAGCCTTGCGGCCGTCGGGCGTGGAGCCGGTCTTCTTACCGTACACGACGTTGGAGGTAATGGTCAGAACCGAGGTCGTGGGCACGGAGTTGCGGTAGGTGTCGTTCATGCGGATGTACTCCATGAACTGGTGCACAACGTCGTGAGCGATCTGGTCGACGCGGTCGTCGTCGTTACCGTACTTGGGGAACTCGCCCTCGGTCTCGAAGTCGACGATGATGCCGTTCTCGTCACGGACGGGGTGGACCTTGGCGTACTTGATGGCGGACAGGGAGTCAGCCACGACGGAAAGGCCAGCGATGCCCGTAGCGAACCAGCGGTGCACGTGCTTGTCGTGCAGAGCCATCTGGATGCGCTCGTAGCAGTACTTGTCGTGCATGTAGTGAATGATGTTCAGCGAGTTGACGTACACGCCAGCGAGCCACTTCATCATGTCGTTGTACTTGGCCACAACGTCGTCGTAATCGAGCGTATCGCCCTCGACGGCGCGATACTTGGGGCCGACCTGCTTCTTGGAGACCTCGTCAACACCGCCGTTGAGTGCATACAGCAGGCACTTGGCCAGGTTGGCGCGGGCACCGAAGAACTGCATCTCCTTGCCAATGCGCATGGAGGACACGCAGCAGGCGATGCCGTAGTCGTCGCCGTGGTAAACGCGCATGAGGTCGTCGTTCTCGTACTGGATCGAGGAGCTGGCGACAGAAGTCTTGGCGCAGAACTTCTTGAAGTTCTCGGGCAGACGGGTCGACCACAGAACGGTCATGTTGGGCTCGGGGCTGGTGCCCATGTTCTCGAGCGTGTGCAGGTAGCGGTAGCTCATCTTGGTAACGAGCGTACGGCCGTCAACACCCATGCCGCCGATGGACTCGGTGACCCACTGCGGGTCGCCGGTGAACAGGGCCTGGTACTCGGGGGTACGGGCAAACTTGACCATGCGGAGCTTCATGATGAAGTGATCCACGAACTCCTGGATCTGCTCCTCGGTGAAGGTACCGTTGGCAAGGTCGCGCTCAGCATAGATGTCGATGAACGTAGAGGTACGGCCGATGGACATAGCGGCGCCGTTCTGCTCCTTGACGGCAGCGAGGTAGGCGAAGTACATCCACTGGATGGCCTCCTGCGTGTTGGTAGCAGGGTTGGAAATGTCGAAACCATAGGTCTCGGCCATCATCTTGAGCTCGCCGAGGGCGCGGATCTGCTCCTGCAGCTCCTCACGATCGCGGATGTTGTCGGCGGTCATGACCGTCGGGGTGGAAGCCTTCTGGGCCTCCTTGTCCTTGATCAGGTAGTCGACGCCGTACAGGGCAACACGACGGTAGTCGCCGATGATGCGGCCGCGGCCATAGCCATCGGGCAGACCGGTGATGATGTGAGCCGAGCGGCAAGCACGCATCTCGGGGGTGTAAACATCGAAGACGCCGGCGTTGTGAGTCTTGCGCTCGAAGGTGTAGCGCTCGACAACGTTCTCGTCGACCTTGTAGCCGTGCTGGCTGGCAGCCTGGCAAGCGATGCGGATACCGCCGTTGACGTGCAGCGCGCGCTTGAGCGGCTTGTCGGTCTGGAGACCGACGATAGTCTCCTTCTCGCGATGGGCGTTATCGATGTAGCCAGCGGGATGGCTCACGATGCCCGTAACGGTCTTGGTGTCCATATCGAGGACACCGCCCTGCTCGCGCTCCTTGAGCAGCAGGTCGAGAACCTCGCCCCACAGCTCCTTGGTACGCTCGGTCGGGCCGGCGAGGAACGACTCGTCGCCCTCGTAGGGGGTGTAGTTCTTCTGGATGAAGTCTCGGACGTCAACCTCTCCCGTCCAGATGCCTTCCTTGAAGCCTTCCCATGCCTCCTGCATTGTGTAACCACGCTCCTAGTTACGTGTAATGCGGCGCTCTCTCACACCGCTGCTTATTGAATTCTTGAATTCTCGGCTTGCACTACCGGCTTCTTCCGTTCTTCACCACACGTTGGTACAGGGAAAAACGTTTGTCCACCTTGGAACTGCAACCCAAAACCCAAGATTTCACCCGTTTGAGAAGGATAACATAGCTACCCCCTTCATCAGGGCTGTTATATGTTTCTTTTTTTATACCATTAGGGCGTTTTTAACAAATCCGCAGGAAATGCGAGCGCGAACAACTACCGTTCACCGATTTGTTTGGTATTTTTCCTTGCCTTTGTACGACGTTCACTCTAGCTGTTATGCCAGCTTTAGCAGGGTAAAGTGCCTCTGAGTAGGCTTTAGGACATGCCTAACGATCTGCCCCAAACTTTACTGGCACCGACGGTGTACGGAGGTCGCCTAAAGGTAGTTTTCTAGGCACGTCCCAAAATCTACCGTATAGGGCGCGCGTGCAGGGGTATCATCTTTCACCGAAAATAGTTTCTAGTGTTAGGGGTTTTCGGTGGAAGATACCGATTTCCATGAGCTTGGGCGTCAGCTCCTTACCGAGTTTGGCGGCATTCACCAGCGCGTTTCGCGCTTTGTGGACAAAGCTCTCAGCGGCGAGATGGCTGTCATGCGCGCCCTTATGCTCGCTGGCGGTTCGCTCACGCCGAGCGAACTCGCTGATCGCGCCTGGGTCTCGAACGCCCGCATTGCCAATATCCTACGCGCTCTCGAAGCCAAGGGCTGGGTTGAGCGTGAGCACTCAAAGACCGACCGTCGTCGCGTACACGTCATAGTGACCGACAAGGGATTCCAGGATCTCGAAATCAAACGCCGGGAATTCGAGGACCGCACCGCGGCTTTCCTCGAACAGCTCGGCGAAACAGATACCCAAGAGATGGTGCGTCTTCTAAGGCGTGCCAACGAAATTATCGACCACAATCAAGAAAGGAGAGATGCCGAGTGAGGATTCTCAAGCTCTTTAAAAAGCATGTCCTGGCACTGCTCGCAGCTATCGTACTTATCGTAATCAGCTGCAACGCTGATCTGGCGCTGCCTACCTATATGAGCGACATCGTCGACGTGGGCGTGCAGCAAGGCGGCATCGCCTCGCCCGTGCCCGACACCATTCGCGCCGAATCGCTCGACGACCTCGAACTCTTTATGAGCGCCAAGGACGCCAAAGCTGTGGAGGCCGTGTTTAGTAAGGCGGACAATAACGGCATTCGAACGTACAAGGGCACCGAGGAGGAGCGCGGCGACGGCGACAAGATTGCCGACATCATGAGCCTGCCTGAGACCGTCGTGCTCGCCTTCAACCAGGGCATTGACGCCGACTCCATGGGCGACATGACCGGCGCATCCACCGAGGCAAGCGATGGCGGCGCCACTCAGGCCATGCCCACCCCCGAGCAGATGGCAGCGATGACGCCCGAGCAGCTCGCCGAGATGCAGCAGAAGGCCGCAGCCGCGCAGAGCATGCAAAAGCAGGTTGATGCCGACGGCGGCAAGATCACCATGAAGAGCCTGCGCCTAGGCGTTGAAGGCGGTCTTATCGATCAGGGCAAGCTCGTCGAGGGCGCCAACGATATGGCTGACAAAATGGGCTCCATGTCGGGCTCCATCGTCACCCAGCGCGCCGTGAGCTACGTGCAGGACGAGTACAAGGCACAGGGCATCGACCCCGCCGACGTGCAGAACGCCTACCTGGGCCGCATGGCGACCACGATGTTTGGTCTGTGTCTGGTGTCGCTGGTCGCCACCATCCTGACCGGTGCCGTGGCTTCGCGCACCGCCTGCTCCATCGCCCGCGACCTGCGTCGCGAGACCTTCAACAAGGTTATGCACTTCTCGCCGGCCGAGGTGGGCAAGTTTAGCCAGGCCTCGCTCATTACCCGCTGCACCAACGACATTCAGCAGATCCAGATGGCCGCAACCCTGTTTATCCGCATGTGCCTGATGGCCCCCGTCATGGGCATCGTCGCCGTCTTGCGCGTCCTGGCCAACCACACCGGCCTGGAGTGGACCATCGCTGTGGCCATCATCGCGGTTTCGGCCGTTGTCGGCGTGCTCATGGGCCTCACCATGCCCAAGTTCAAAAAGATGCAGAGCTTTGTGGACCGCGTGAACCTTACCGCCCGCGAGCTGCTCGACGGTCTTATGCCCATCCGCTCGTTCAACCGCGAGGAGCACGAGCTCGAGCGTTTTGACAAGGCTTCGCTCGACCTGATGACCACGCAGCTCTACACCAACCGCGCCATGAGCTTTATGATGCCGCTGATGATGCTCGTCATGAACTGCATCACCGTGCTTATCGTCTGGTTTGGCGCGCAGGGCGTGTCCGACGGCGTGATGCAGGTCGGCAACATGATGGCGTTCATCTCCTACACCATGCAAATCGTCATGGCGTTTATGATCCTCACCATGGTTTCGGTCATCCTGCCCCGCGCCGAGGTCGCAGCCGAGCGCGTGGAAGAGGTCATCACCTGCCCCACCAGCATCAACAACCCTGCCTCGCCCAAACTGCCTGCTGCCAGCGCGCCGCGTGGTGAGCTCACCTTCCGTGACGTGAGCTTCCAGTATCCCGATGCCCGCGCCGATGTCATCAGCGGCGTGAACTTCACCACGCATGCCGGTCAGATGCTCGGCATCATTGGCTCCACGGGCTCGGGCAAGTCCACGCTCGTGCAGCTGATTCCGCGCCTGTACGACGTCACGGGCGGTAGCATTTCGCTCGACGGCATCGACGTGCGCGACATGACCCTTTCCGAGCTGCGCCGACGCATTGGTTACATCCCGCAGCAGGGTCGCCTGTTCTCGGGCACTGTCGAGAGCAACCTCAAGTTTGCCGGCGACATGGTGAGCGATGATGACATGCACCGGGCGGCATGCATCGCCCAGGCCGAGGACTTTATCGCCGAGCGCGAGGGCGGCTACGACTCCTCCATCAGCCAGGGCGGCTCCAATGTCTCGGGCGGTCAGCGCCAGCGCCTGGCCATCGCCCGCGCGTTGGCCAAGAAGCCCGAGGTCGTGGTGTTCGATGACTCGTTTAGCGCCCTCGACTACAAGACCGACGCGCGCCTGCGCGAAGAGCTGGCCAAAAACGTCACCGACGCCGCGCTCGTGGTCGTGGCCCAGCGCATCGCGACCATCATGCACGCCGACCAGATCATCGTGCTCGACGACGGGCACGTGGTGGGCACCGGTACGCACGAGGAGCTGCTGCACAGCTGCCCCGCGTACCTGGAGATCGCACAGTCGCAGCTTTCCGCCGAGGAACTGGGGCTCACCCAAGAAGAAATTGCAGCCGTTATGGAAGGAGGCGAGCGCTAATGGCAAACGAGACCAAGACCCAAATTCCCAAGCCCACCCGTCAGCGTGGACCCATGGGCCGCATGGGCGGCATGCGTCGCGGCGAAAAGGCCAAGGACTTTAAAGGCACCATGAGGCAGCTGCTCGGCTATATTGGCCAGCACAAGATTGCCGTGTTTGCCGCCGTCGCCTTTGCCGTGTGCTCGGTCATCTTTAACATTGTGGGACCCAAGGTGCTCGGCCAGGTTACCACCAAACTGTTCGAAGGCCTGGTCGCTAAGGTCAACGGCACCGGCGACGTTGATTTTGACTGGATCGCCAAGACGCTCGGCTTTTTGCTCTGTCTGTATCTGGCGAGCTCTGTCTGCAGCCTGATCCAAGGCTGGCTCATGACCGGCGTCACGCAAAAGATTTGCTACCGCATGCGCAAGGAGATCGCCGCCAAGATCGCCGTCGTGCCGATGAGCTACTTCAACGGCCACAGCAAGGGCGACGTGCTCAGCCGCATCACCAACGATGTCGACACGCTGGGCCAGTCGCTCAACCAGAGCGTGACGCAGCTCATCACGTCGGTAACGCAGATTATCGGCGTGCTCGTCATGATGCTTTCGATCAGTCTGCCGCTCACCGGCGTCACTGTGCTCACGCTGCCGGCAGCCGCGATTATCCTGACCGTAATGATTCACTTCTCGCAGCCGTACTTCCGCGAGCAGCAGCAGGTTCTGGGCACCGTCAACGGCATTATCGAGGAGGATTTTGCCGGCCAGAACGTCATTCAGGTGTTCGACCGCGCCGAGGCCTCGATCGAAGAGTTCGACCGACAAAACGACCGCCTCTTTATTAGTGGCTGGCGCTCGCAGTTCCTGTCGGGCCTGATGATGCCGCTTATGAGCCTGGTGGGCAACATGGGCTACGTGGGCGTCGTCGTGGTGGGCGCGCAGCTCGCGCTGACCGGCAATGCCACGCCCGGCGACATCCAGAGCTTTATCCAGTACGTTCGCAACTTTACGCAACCCGTACAGCAGCTGGGCAACGTGAGCAATACGATGCAGTCGATGGCCGCCGCCACCGAGCGCGTCTTTGAGTTCCTGGCCGCGCCCGAGGAGGAGCAGAAAGCCGACGCGCAGATTCCCGAGAAGCGCCCCGGCCATGTGGAGTTTGATCACGTCAAGTTTGGCTACACGCCCGACAAGACCATCATCCACGACTTTAGCTGCGAGGCGCAACCCGGCCAGACCATCGCCATCGTCGGCCCCACCGGCGCCGGCAAGACCACGCTTATCAAGCTGCTGCAGCGCTTCTACGATGTGGACGGCGGCTCGCTGCGCGTCGAGGGTATCGACGTGCGCGACTGGGACCGCGCGGCACTGCGCGGCGAGTTTGCCATGGTGTTGCAGGATACGTGGCTGTTCAACGGCACCATTCGCGAGAACATTCGCTACGGACGTCCCGATGCGAGCGATGCCGAGGTCGAAGCCGCTGCACGCGCCGCACGCTGCGACCACTTTATCCATACGCTCGCCGGCGGTTACGACTTTATGATCAACGAAGAGGGCACCAACCTCTCGCAGGGTCAGCGCCAGCTCGTGACCATCGCCCGCGCCATTCTGGCCGACCGTCCGGCGCTGATTTTGGACGAGGCGACCTCCAACGTTGACACTCGCACCGAGGAGCTTATTCAGCGTGCCATGGATGCGCTGATGCAGGGCCGTACCAGCTTTGTCATCGCGCACCGCCTGTCCACGATCCGCAACGCCGACGTGATCTTGGTAATTCGCGACGGCGACATCGTCGAGAAGGGCACGCACGACGAGTTGCTCGCCCAGGGTGGCTTCTACGCCGACCTGTACAACTCGCAGTTCGACGAAGCGGCGTAAATACTGCCGCAGGGAACGGATGACGCCCGAGAACGGGGGCGCAGGACAACCTGCGCCCCCGTTTTTGTGCTCCGTGATACGCGCGCTGCCTGTTTGAGACCCGGCTGGCGATCTTTCTAGAACCCAGTGGGCAAAAAAGGGCAAATATGAGTACTGTTACCTTTTTAGTAACAGCCAAAACCGCCTCAAATGACCTCTTTACGGCCTCTATACGCCTTCAAATTAATCAAAACGCCCGTTAGTATGCTTCTGTGTGCCAACGTTAATGAATATATTTGCTGTTGTGTCTATTATCTTGTAAGGTCGATATGATACTACGCCAGCAACAGTACTCATATTTGGCATTTTTTGCCCACTGGGCTTGGAAAGCGCCGAAGACTTACCGATGCCGGCAAGCAAACCACATCCTGGTGCAAGGGGGACAGGTTAATCTGCACCAACCTGGTGCAAAGTAACCTGTCCCCCTTGCACCAACCCCTTGACAACCCCGGCAACGTCGACGTCTTGGAAACGTCAGCGAGCGGGTCGCATTTGAGACAAGGTGACGTGAAACGAAAGGGCGCTGACCTTCTGGTAGCGCCCTTGAAGTTGAACGTCAGATTGTCCAAATGCGGCCCGCGCAGCGTCGGCCGATCCGCCGTTCGGCAGGATGGCGGAACCTAAATACGCTCCGCGATCTCGTGGATGAGATAGTCAGTCTTTTCCCAGCCCAGGCACGGGTCGGTGATGGACTTGCCAAAGACGCCGCCGTCGACCGGCTGGTTGCCGTCTTCCAGGTAGGACTCGATCATAAAGCCCTTGACCAGCTTGGAAATGGACTCGTTGCGACGGCAGCTGTCGAGTACCTCCTTGCAGATGCGGTACTGCTCCAGCGGGCGCTTGCCCGAGTTGTCGTGGTTGCAGTCAATGACTGCCGCCGGGTTGGCGTAGCCGGCATGCTCGGTATAGCGCTCGGCCAGGCGCTCCAGGTGCTCGTAGTGGTAATTGGGGTAGGTGCGACCGTCGAGACCAATGTAGCCACGCATGACGGCGTGTGCGAGCGGGTTACCGTCGCACTCGACCTCCCAGTTGCGGAAGATGAAGCTCTGGTGCGCCTGCGCGGCGTAGATGGAGTTGAGCATGACGGTGGTGGAACCGGCGGTGGGGTTCTTCATGCCGACGGGCACCGAAATGCCGCTCGACACCAAGCGATGCTCCTGGTTTTCGACCGAGCGCGCGCCCACGGCAACGTAGCTCAGCAGGTCGACGAGGTACTGGTAATTAGAGGGGTAGAGCATCTCGTCGGCGGTGAAGAAGCCCGTTTCCTCAATAACGCGCAGGTGCATATGGCGGATGGCCTTGACGCCCTCGAGCAGGTCATCGGGCGCCTCGGGGTTGGGGTTGTGCAGCAGGCCCTTGTAGCCGGTGCCCTTGGTGCGCGGCTTGTTGGTGTAGACGCGCGGAATGATGATGAGCTTGTCCTTGACCTCCTCGGCGACCCTGGCCAGTCGGTTCATGTACTCAAGCACCGAGTCCTCGCGGTCGGCAGAGCACGGGCCGATGATGAGCACCTTGCGTGCGTCCTCGCCGGTAAAGACCTTGGCGACCTCGGCGTCGAATGCCTGCTTTTTGGCAGTAAGCTCGGCAGAAAGCGGCATTTCCTCGCGGATCTCCATGGGGATCGGCAGCCTGCGTTTGAAATCCATGGCCATGCGGGGCCTCCTCAATCAAATAGGTCAAAGCATGAATTGTCGAATGCTCGGCATTATCCGCTGTCGCACACTAAAGTGCAAGCACGACCAACCAAAAAGGGAACGGATGACACGAGGACTTGCTTACCACGAGAGTGGATAATCTCCCGTTTTCGGCCTATGTTCGCGCCAAAAGTGGGAGATTATCCACTCTCATCGAGCAAGTGTCCGAAAATCCACCCTCATTCCTTCTTAGGGCCCTCCGTCCCCGAGGGATCGAGGCTCGTCTGCCGAATGGTCGATGCGGCCGCCCTGCGTCCATGTCACACTCAGAGGTGGCCTGACCCAACTTGGAAGGAGCCTCCATGAGCCTTGACAACGTAACCCTGCGCGCTGCGACCCTCGACGACCTTGCCGGCATTGCAGCCATCTACAACCAGCTGTGGTGCAACACGCTGCGCAACCGCGGTGACGTCGAAGCCGCCGATTTCTGCGCGCGCTTTAACATCGCCATGCAGCTGCAGCGCTCCCCCATCGCACTCGTCGCCGAAGCCGAGAGCCGCATTATCGCTGCCTGCTGCATCGGCATCTTCGAGGACGGCAAGCCGCGCACCAATCCCGCATGGGCGCCTTGCTACGACGAGATGTTCGTCCAGGCAACCGAAATGGCCAAAACCGCCGACGCCAAGCTCGAGGGTTCGCTCTTTGGCGACAGCCGCGAGAAAGCCACGGCCGACCGCTTTGCCGCCACGGGCAATGAGTACGCCCAAGGCCAGCTCAACCTGATCATCATCGTGCCCGACTGGCAGGGCAAGGGACTCGGCCGCGCGCTCATCGACCTTGCGCGCGCCGAGCTCGCCAAGGCCGGCTGCACCAAGTTCTTCCTGATGAGCGACTGCAACTCCGACTGGCAGTTCTATGAGCATCTCAACATGAAGCGCATCCTGGAGGATCACAGCCAAGACACCGGCGACGGCTTTATCGTCTACATGTACGGAGGCGACACGCAGGATTAGCCTGCACGCCGCCTCATCGGATTTCTCCAAGACAGCCCAAAGCAATCAGCCAAGTCGAGCTAACAGGGCGTGCTCTCCTCGGCAGTAGGGGCATTCGTGCTGCGAAGCGTGGTATAGATGACCACGCCGCTGGCACACAACCGTCTCGGATAGATACCGGTCGAGCAGGCGCGCCCATGTGCGTGCGTCAAGGCGCTCCTCCGCCCTGCCATACAGCGATCGACGGAAAGCCTCGCCCATAAGACCGCCAAAATCATCGAGCTCAAGAGCGTACTCCGGGACAACGTATCCGACCAGCGTCCCCACAAAGGGGCTGCGCCCATTGCAGACGCAACTGTTCAGAGACGGTGCAGGCGGAATGTCGTCGTCATCCAGGTCAAAAATGTCCAGGTCGAGCTCACCAGAAGCGTATGGGTGTATCCCGCGATTGAGCATCTTGAAGATATGGACCGCGAGTCCAAAGTCATCCGTCTGAGGTGTAAACACCAGGGCATTCGTGGCGGCTGCCAGGCTCTCGAAATCGCTGACGCCAGTTGCCTCCATGAGTTTGAGCACCTCCGGTGCGATATATCCCGGTGCTGCACAGGTGGTTTGGTAGCTCACATCTGAAAGTGTGAAAAGCATACGAATCGATGTCGAGAAGCATCAGGCTGCCCTTCTCCCCCACAAGGATGTTGCGAGGATTCCAGTCACCTACAGTGATGCCGATGTCATGGAGCCCCGAGGCAAGCTTGCACAGATCGCCAAGACCCGATCGAAGGCCGATGCGCCCGCCGGTGCCGCGCTCAGAATCGGCGCGGCAGCGTGCTCCATCTTGGCGAGATTTATATAGAGTCGGGTGATCGACTGTTTGTATCCCTTGGCATAATTTGGCACCAGCAGGACTTTGTCACCATGACGGCAGTAGTGCACACCGCCCAGGAGATGGATGAGCTCGGGGCAGTCACACCGCAGAAGCTCCACGAGCGCCTTGACCGTATCCATGCCAGCGTGCGCCGAAACCTCGCAGCCCTTCTGCCCGTTGAGCACGCACTCGAGTAGCGCATCGTATGCGCGCTGGGCTTCGGGGGCCAGGTGCGCCCTGTGAAACATGCCCTCGAGTCGCACGATTCCCTTCGAATCGATCATACAAGCCCCCAATCTGTTTGGTTTTCCCAGATTGTGAGCCCGCACACCCAAGCCGCCCATCCCGCCGTTCAGCTGAAACCACCACACAAAAAGTCCGCTGACCATTGAAGTCGGCGGACTTTCACGTGCAGACAATCAGGCCCTGTTCACCATGGAACTGCTATTTACAGCGCGCCTTAGGCTGCTGCTGGGTGATGCAGTGGATGTTGCCGCCGCCGTAGATGACTTCACGGGTCATGATGCCGATGACTTCGCGGTCCGGATAAGCAGCTTGGATATCCTTGAGCGCCTGGGCGTCGTTGGGATCGCCGAACTGCGGTACGAGCACCGCACCGTTGATGGGCAGGAAGTTGAGATAACTCGGCTCGAAGGCGTCCTCGGGGGTACGTGGCAGCACGCCCTCGACGGGATCAATCGTGCTGGCCTCCTCTTCGGTCATATATACCGAGGTCGCAGGCATGATTACCTTGTGGACCTTGAGTTTGCGGCCACGGGCATCCGTCGTCTCGGAAAGCGTCTTATACGCCTCCTGGCACTCCTTGTAGAACTTATGGTTGGGATCATCGGTCCACATGCAGCAGACTTCGCCGGGCGCACTGAAGCATGCGACGTCATCCACATGACCGTTCGTTTCGTACGGATCGATACCGTCCTTGATCCAGATAACCTTCTCGATACCGAGGTACTCAGAGAGCTTCTCCTCAATCTGCTCCTTGGTGTACTGCGGGTTGCGGTCCTCGTTGAGCAGACACATCTCGGTGGTCACGACGGTGCCTTGACCATCACAGTTGAACGAGCCGCCCTCGAGGATGTAATCCTCGGGACGATAACGGTTAACCTGCTCAAGCTGTGCCACCTGCAGGCCAATGGAAGCGTCCTTGTCCCACGGGAAGTACAGGCCGTCAATGAAACCGCCGTAAGCATTAAAGTGGAAGTGCGAAAGGGCAACCTCACCATTGTCATTAACGAGGAACGCCGGGCCAGGGTCGCGAATCCAGCTGTCGTTGTACTCCATGTGGATAACGCGCACGTTCTCAACGCCGTCGAAGATCTCGCACACCGCGGGGAAGTCTTCGGTGTTGACGCCCACCGTGATGGGTTGAAAGCGTGCAACGGTCTTGATGATCTCGGTGAAGACCTTCTGCGCCGGCTTGGCGCCGCAGCGCCACACGTCGGAGCGGTGCGGCCACAGAATCCAGGTGCGCTCCTGCTCCTCATACTCGCCGGGCATATAGAACCCGTCCTTCTTAGGCGTAGATTCACTCTCGTAGATAGTCTTCATTTCAAGCTCCTAAATCTCGGTGCTTTTGTTTGACGAGACCATGATGCGGCCGCACCGAGATGTCCTCAATGGTCCCTCGAGCCCCTTTCAGCGACCGCCGGTATACCATTTGCTGACCTAAAGTTCTATTCAGGCCGAGAACATGACATACTGGGTTCCACAATGGAAAGGACGCCCTATGCCCCCATGCAATAAACAGCAGACTATTGAGCTGGACAGTACGACCTGGACCGCCCTCAACGAGCTCGCGCTTGCAATCCACGCATCACACGGTGTTGATAAGCTGCAAAAGGAGACACTCGAGGGAACGACAGGACTCGTGCCCCATCGGATCGCCATGTTCGACCTGATCGAGGCGGCGGGCAGCGATGCCCCACGCTACGTCCACCCCGCAAGCAGCGGAATGGACGACCGCGCACTGAGCGACTACTACAACCGCTACGCCGCGATGGACTATACAACATGGTCCTTTGACCTACATAAGGTCGGCGTCTACCGCGACCTCGACCTCGTCGACGTCGAGCGACGCGATGCCACGCCCATCTATCGCAAATGGATGGAACCCCAGGGCGTCTACTTTGGCTGTACGGCCACGCTCGCGCACAACGACAGCCCGCTGGGAAGCATCACCCTGTTTCGCGAACGCACGGCCGGAGACTTCACCGACACCGAGCTCGCAATCCTGCTCGAAGTCGCTCGGCACGCGAGCCTCGCGCTCGCCAACCTCTATCCTCGGGGCATTAAACTCACCCAGACCGAAGACACAAACCAGCTGAATGTTTTCATTGCAGAACACAATATCCAACCGCGCGAAGCCGAAGTCATGCGGCTCATGCTCGACGGCAAAACAAACAAACAGATGGCAAACGAGCTATTCATAAGCGAGTCAACCGTCAAGAAGCACGTCAACGCCATCTATCGCAAGCTCGGCGTCAGCAACCGCCTGGGCCTCATGACTGCCATGCAAAACATCCCGCGATAAAAAAGGGCGCCCTCCATGCGGAGAACGCCCTTTGATTTCGCCGTTGAATGAGAAGCGGCCCTACGCTATGCAATGAGCCCATTCAGGCGCTTTTGTTCCTTTGCAGCAAGTGCAATGGAAACCAGGCCGGTAATGGCATCGGCTGCAACCAAGGCAATCCAAACACCCTGCGCGCCCATCATGCTGCCAAGCAAGTACATGAGCGGTACGGAACAGATCACGTAACGGAGCAGGCCGCAGAACGTGGCGATACCCACCTTCTCGTTCGCCTGGAAGTACATCGACATGGTCATGGCAAGATAGCCCAGGGCAACAGCCAGGATGACGGTACGCGTTGCGTTGGCGGCAACCTCAACGAGCGCGGGATCGCTGCCGGCAAAGAAGGCACACACCGGCGTGGCGGCAAGCCAGAGTACAACGGTGACCAGCGCCAGCGTCACAACCTGGTACTTAAGCGTGCAGGAGAGCGTCTCCTTAAGACGCGCCCATGCCTTGGCACCGGCATTGAAGGCAGCGATGGGCTGCAAACCATAGGAGAAGCACTGGGCGACCATCATGGTGATGTAGAGAATGTAGCCGTTGATTACGCCGAATGCAGCGATGTAGAGCGAACCCATGTCACCGCCAAGCGTGCCGAGCAGCGAGTTGGCAACGGTATTGAAGACGAATGTCGCACCCTGGACCAGGAAGAACGGGAAGCCAATCTTAACGATCTGCCCGCAGATACCCATGTCGAGTTTGAGGTCGACCAGGTTAATCTTGAGCTGAGACTTCTTGCCGCCAACATACCAGAAGATGCCGATGGCCCAGATGCCAATGGACAGGCCATAGTACACACCGGCACCCATGACGCCAAGCTTGAGCACGAAGGTCGAGAGCGCGAGCCAGCAGATGGCAACGATGGCAGATACGGTCATGAGATTTGCCTGGACCTGGACCTTCTCATCGACGCGCATAACAGCGGTGATCATCTGGCCGATGACCGTGAGCGGCAATAGAACGGCGAACGTGCGCACGCCGGCGACCGTGTCAGCCATGATATCGGGCGTTGCACCAAAGAATGCACAGATGGGCTCGGTGAAGACTGCCATCACGACGGCGAGCAGGACCGAAACAATCGCCGTGAGCCAGAAACCCTGGCTAAATGCCTTACTCGCCCCCTTGATGTCTCCGGCGCCGAGCAGATTGCCCACGACGGCCGGCACGCCCGTACCGAAGAGATTGCCGAAGGCCAGATTGATGTACTCGACAGACATGATGATCGAGACGCAAGCAAGACCGTGAGCGCCCAGGCCCCAGCCCATCACGAGACCCTCGAGCACGACCATAATGATCTGCGCGAGCATGCCCTGACCGGTCACAATTGTGTAGCGGCGCACGAGTTCTGGAATCGGCTTTGAGGCGAGCTCATGCTCCTCCCCAACGACAGCGGTTGTTTCTTCTGCCATGGTTCTCCCCTTTCCTTGAGAGATTGAAAGACTGTGGGGCTATTTCTCGTAGACGACCTTACCGGCGATCACCGTAAGCTCAGCCGTGGCGCCGAGAACCTCTGCCGGCTCGCAGGTAAAGAGATTGCGGTCGAGTACGCAGATGTCGGCTTGCTTGCCGCAGGCGAGTGTGCCGATGCGGTCCTCAGCATGCATAGCATAGGCAGCGCCGTAGGTGTATGCGCGCAGGGCCTCGGCCATGGTGATTCGCTCCTCGGGGAACCAACCCTCAGGATTAGATCCGTCCTCGAGCATGCGATAGACCGCGCCATAGACTTCCTCCATAGGCTCAAGCCCCACAACCGGGAAGTCGGAGCCCAAATGCACGCAGGCACCGCTCGCGAGCAGGCTATGAATTGGCCACGAGAGCGCCGCGCGCTCGGGGCCAACGGCGTCGTCCTTTGCCAAGTCGGCCATATCAAGCAGCATATGCCACGGCTGCATGGCCGGACAGACGCCGAGTTCCGCATAGCGCGGCAAATCCTCAGGTTGAACAGTCTCGTTGTGCTCCATGGAGTGACGACAGCCCATAAGACCGTAACGCTTCTCACCCTCCTCGAAGCAGTCCAGGATAAAGCGTACGGAACGATCGCCTATGGCATGGATGCGCGTGTCGACACCCCACTCAAGCGCTTTAAGGATGGCTTTGCGCACGCGCTCTGGATCCTCAGCCGGCTCGCCACAGGTCTCGGGAGCATTAGCATAGGGCTCGAGCATCCAAGCAGTATGATCGGAACACACGCCGTCAATGAACTGCTTAAAGCCATGCCACTCGACTTGCGTGCCCGGGAAGTCGTATTTCGCCCGAATCTCCTCGAGCGTCATGGCCTCGTTCTCAAAAAGGTCTGTGTACATGAACACGCGCAACGGATGCTCGCCCTTGCGGTTGAGTTCCGCAAGGAATTTATAGGGGTTATCCATGCTCACAAAAGTAGGGTTAACCATGCCGACTGTTGTAATGCCGAGAGCGTTGGCGCGATGCGCAGTCTTGGCAAAGGAAGCACTAGCCACCTCGGGGGCAGGATTGTATACCTCATCCATGAAAAGGGCTCCCGCGTTGTTCGAGAAGACCCCAGTGGGGTTGCCAGCTTCATCCTTAAGAATCTTGCCGCCTGATGGGTCTGGCGTTTCAGCAGTAACGCCGATTTTCTCGATTGCACAGGTGTTGGCACTAAACGTGTGCATGTCAACCTGCTGCAAAAAGACCGGACGGTCCGAAATGTACTCATCGATCATTGTCGCCGTAGGCATCTCGGGCACGTCCCACTGGAACTGGATAACCTGACAGCCCACGATCCACTCGTTGTTCGGGTGGTCTTTGGCAAACGCCTGCACGCGTTCCATACACTGCTCGAAGCTTGTGCAATCGATGAGATTGACGGCGAAATCGGGATCGGTCAAAAAGGCGCCCTGGGCATAGTGAGTGTGTGAATCAATAATGCCAGGCATGACGAGCTTATCGCCATAGTCGCGCACCTCGGTATCGGACCCGATAAAAGCGTCGAGGTACTTATCTTCGCCGCACGCAACAATTCTGTCACCCGCGATGGCAACGCCGCCCTTGAACGGTGCCAGCCCGTCACCAGTGAACACAGCATTACTTTTTATGACTAAATCCGCTTTGTCCATATGAGCCTCCTCAGACGTTACAGGACAATGGATAAGCGCCACGATACGGCGCGCCCAATCGGTGAGGGAGCATTTGCCGCCCCCTCGTGACACGTGCCTACAGGCAATTGGGCGTCTGTCCAGCGCCCTACGCCCCGCGTCAACACCCATTGACGCACCTCCTGCACAAACTGCCAAGATGGAAGCGAGCAAACGGACGGATTAAGCAGGTTTACACGTCTGAACAGGTATTTTATTGTCTAAGTTTATTGTCGCTTCTTTACGCCGAGCAGTCTGCGATACACCGTCAGCCGGACCACTCCAGCCTCACGAGCGCCAGAATGCCTCAATCAAGTCGTCACGCGCCTTGACTTCGCTCTTTACATAGATGCGATGCAGGTGAGCCTTGACGGTACCCGGACTAATCACAAGTTCATTAGCAATATTTTGGACATCGAGTCCACGCAATACGAGTGTAAGCACTTCCTGTTCGCGCTTTGAAAGCCCATGCTCGTCCGAGAAAATCACAACACGCGAGACAAGGTCCTCCCGTGCATCACGGCGCTCTGTCGCTACCTCTTCATCGGCACGAGGGTGACGCGAGAACACACGTAAGATATGGCTGAACTGTTTAAATAGCTGAACGGCTGCAGCCACAAACAATAAATTCTCCGAGATATTCCGCTCGCCCAGATACCATAAAAAGGCGCTCACTATCACGTTGTCAACGTCAGGCGTGCAGAATAGGATCATATAGGTATCCTCGATAACCACCATCACGGTAAGCACGCAGGCTATGCGAAAGAACGTCCGAGAGCGCTCAAGATCGAGCCGCTCAGCCCTATTCTCCGTCTTGCGATAGCGGGCGTAAACATATACCAAGCAGAATGCCATTCCCAAATCGCGCGCAAGCCAAAAAAGATATTGCTGAATCTGGCTCGCAAAGCCAGTACGAGGTACCAGAGCAAGCTGAAGCACGGCGATCGGTACGACATATGCGGCAACGCGCTTAACGGTTACCTCATCGTGTAAGCGAAACGTTACCCAAAGCCATACGCACGCAAGAATCGCCACGCCCAGCGCGCAGCGCAGTAACGGATGTTGAAGCGGCTCATTAAACGTCACCACATAGTCATATTTGAGCCGGTTGTACTCATCAAAGAAGATCACCGACATATCGAAGACATAGAGAAGGAAGCCCGCGGCCGCCACCAAACAATCGCGTCGACGAGTCATGAGCCATATTACGAGTGCAGTTGATGCCGTTACCAATCCAATGCCCATGACAAGAATCGTGTAGATAAAGAATGCGAAGCTCATACTACCCTCATTCCGCGCACAACCAGCTTGATTCCGCATTACGGTTATGGTAGAAACATCGACGAATACCAAGATCGAAAGGAGATGCCATGGCGCCGATTGCACCGCTCAAGATTATTGTCGCGCCTGCCGCCAAGGCCATCGCCAAGATCGGTTCGACCATGACCTACGATGACGTTCCTTGCATCGTTGATGAGCGCAACGACAGCTGCCCTTACCTGGGACACGTCCCCTTCTTTGCGCCTAAGCTTTCCTCTTCACTCGACCAGCGCAACTGTTAGCATAACCTCCACGATTGCCGCAGTAATCCTCGCAGCAATTTATTAACTTGGAAGCAACCCCGGTTTTAGCCCCGTGCCGGTGGGCCAAGCCCCTCACGGTCAGCGTTTTCTATACACGCCAACGCCGGGATTGTCGACGCTGCGGCCGCGGCGCGATATGAGGCGCGAAACCTCGCCCAGCAACACGGCGATCACTACACCCTTGAGAATGGGCAACTTTGCCATTTCGGCGGACGAGCCGTTGAGCGGCACAATCGTAGCGACAATCGAAAGCACAAGCTCCACCACGGGAATCGCAAGTGCCACCGCAAGCACCTTGCCCTCGAAGGGCGCGCGGAACACACGCGGGCGACCGTCATATTTGCGCAGGCGCCAAAACGCTGGGAACATCGGGATATAGCTCATAAGCAGGAAGACGACGTTCATCGAGAAGAAAACCCAAAAGACGTCGGAACCCTCGCCCAGCGGGATCTGGAGCAGTAGCACCAGGCTGGCAAAACAACCGTTAATGAGCGCCGAGCCGTTGGGCATGCCGGTCTTCTTGGACACCAGCGCAAAGGGACGCGGCATATTGCCATGACGCGCGGCATAGCTCGCCACGTTGTTGACGCCAAAGCTCCAGCAGATCATGTTGGCGAACAGCGTCACCAAAAAGGCCACGCCCACGACCATCGTCAGCGGATGGCTGCGCCCCAACATGGCGGCGACCGCGTCCACAATGCCCGAATCGATCGAAAGCTGCTCGGTGGGAACCGCGGCTCCAATGCCGATGCCGCAGATAATGTAGATTGCCGCAATGGCAACGCCACCAGCGATAACCGCCTTGGGGATATCGCGCGATGGGTTTTTCATCGTGCTGGCAAAGGTCGCGACCGCTTCGAAGCCCATAAAGTTGAATAGGATGATCGATAGGTACGTCAACGAATTGGTGTCGCCCAAGTCTGGAATGAAGGTCTTAAACGACATATCGTTGGCAAAGCCGTTATTGCAAGCAAACCAGATGCCGACGATTCCTACCACAGCGGTAATGAGTACTTTGATGACAGCGCCGCCATCCATGACCCAATCGGCCTCGGCAACCGGCTGCATCGCCATGACGGTGACACCCCACACAAAGGCAAGCTCGATGGCAATTCGGACCCCGAGCGAAAACTCGATACCCCATACTGCATTGATAACACTGGGGAACATGCAGGCGATACTTGCCACCCACAGCGGAAAGTTAACCCAGTAGCACCAGGAACAGCGGGCGCCCCAACGGTCACCCAGGCCAAGCGAACCCAATCGTACAGACCGCCCTCGGAATCGAACGCCGTACCCAGCTCGGCCACCACCAGGCCATAGGGAAGCAAAAACGTAATGATGAGGAAGATCCACCAGAAGAACTGCACGTTGCCCATGGCAGATGCCGGAGCAGCCGCCTCGATGGTAAAGACAACGCAGATAACCGAGAGGATGACCTCGAACAGGGAGAACTTTTTACCTACCATGGCACGCTCCCCCTACAGCAAAAAGGATGGCATCTGTACCGAAGGCGCAGCCCAAGGTAGGGTTGCAGGCCGCGTCACCGGTGCAGGTGCCATCCCAATGAGAAGAGAGGATGCAATTGTTCGACCAACGCTCGCGGAACAGGCGCGTGTAGATAACGATACGCTGGTACATAGATACTCCGATCAAAACGGCCGCGTATACGACCGGGAACTTTCGGCGATTGAAGACGCGTCTGACCTGGGATATCCAAGCGAACAATTGGCCTAACCCGCAATAAATCCCAGATCAGACGCGTATTCAATCAAAGAAAAAGGGCACTCCGATGTGGAGGCAACGGAGTGCCCAAAGAAATCCCAACCGATCAATCAGGTAGCCCCTGTCCGATTGATCGGCTGGGTTTTCGAGGTGCCCCAGGTCGCCGCGAAAGAGGAGCGAAGCGTACTTTGGTACGCGAGCGACGGTTTGAGCGGCGAGATGGGGTGCCTCGGAAAGCCAGACGTTTACTCGGCGTGCTCAGGTGCGCCAGATTGGCGCGAACGAGGAGCGTAGCGTACTGACGCTACGTAAGCGACGAGTGAACGCCAAGGTGGCGTGCTTGAGTTACGCCGAGGGCTCCTGCTGCGTGATGCAGTGGATGTTGCCGCCGCCGAAGACGACCTGCTCGGACTGAACGCCAACGCACTTGTAGACGCCCTCGCCCCAGACCTCGTCATAGATCTTCTGGAGCGTGTCGACGGCCAGCTGGTCGTTCTCGTCGCCGTACTGCGGGACGATAACGCCGTGGTTGGTGACCAGGTAGTTCATGTAGGAAGCGATCAGCGGCTCGTCGGGAACGCGCGGCTCGGCGTTCTCGTCGGCGTCGATGGTGTCGCAGGAAGCCTGGTCCATGAACAGCGGGTTCACGGGCATGCAGAGCTTGTAGACCTTCAGCTTGCGGCCCTTGGCGTCAACGGCGTTGGAGAGGGTCTCGTAGGCAGCGTGGCACTGATCATAGAACGGGTACTCGGGGTCGTCGGTCCAGATGCAGGCCATGACGCCCGGGGCGATGAACGTGGCGACGTCGTCGATGTGACCGTTGGTCTCCTCGGGATCGATGCCCTCCTTGACCCAGATGACCTTCTCGACACCCAGGTAATCCTTGAGGTGCTCGTTCATGTACTCGCGAAGCTCCTCGCTCCAGGGCTCGAACTTCTTGTGGTACTTGGGCCAGATGGACTCGGGATCCTCTTCCTCCTCCAGAACCGCAGAGCAGGTGCGGCCCGGGGAAAGCAGGCACTGGTCGGTAACGACGAGGGTGCCCTCGCCGTCGACGGTGATGGAGCCGCCCTCGAGGATCATGTCATCGGGACGATAGCGACGGCAGCCGGAGAGCTCAGCCATCTTAAGGGCGATCTGCTCGTCCTTGTCCCACGGGAAATAGAGGCCGTCGACGAGGCCGCCGTAGGCGTTGAAGTGCCAGTGGTTGGCGCGCTTCTCGCCCTTGCCGTTGATGACGTAGGTGGCGGCGGTGTCGCGGAACCAGGCGTCGTCGGTGGTCATCTCGATGACGGTGACGTTCTCGTCGTTCTCGAAGACGGCCTTGCAGTTGGCATAGTCGACCTGGTTGGCGCACATATAGACCGGGGTGAACTCGGAGATGGCGCGGGCGATGGCGGCATACTGCTTCTGAGCAGGCTTGGCACCGTGGGCCCAGGTGTCGGTGCGGTGGGGCCAGCCCATCCACACGCGATCCTGCGGGGCGAACTCGGCGGGCATGAAGAAGCCGTCGGCCTTGGGGGTGGACTCGGACTCGGTGATCGTACGCATAAGATTTCCTCCAAATCGAACGATCGTTTGCCGCGGGCGGGTTACCCGCAGCCTAAAACCAAGAGATGGTAGGCGCCCGTTCCCCGGCAAAGGTCGGGGCGCCCGGCGCCGGTTTTCACGGAGTCGCACCGGCAAGCGACGACGTAACCTGGTGCGCGGAGACAAAACGCACGAAGGATACGGAAGAGAGGTTGGGGTGGGCGGTGGTTACCGGAGCAATAGCTCACACCCACCCCAGGGAATGGTTAGCAAACCTGTCGCTTGGGCACGCCTCCGAAGAGGCCGGAGTGCCCGGAGTCGGGAGCGACAAGCCCGACGAAGCGCACGTTGGTACGCGAGGAGGGTCGGAGCCCCAGAACCGGGCGCTCTAGTTCTCCTCGGCCTCGGCTGCCTCCTCAGCCAGACGCTGGGCAGCCAGCTCGGGGGTCAGGCCCTTGTACTCTTCCTTGCGGCCCTTGGCGCTGACGACGCGGACGACCTCGCCGATGAGCACGAGCACGATGAAGATGACGATCATCGGGACCTTGTCGCCGATTTCGGCGGCGGAGAACGGCACCAGCGTCGCGACGATGGCCAGGACCAGCTCGATGCAGGGGATGGCCAGCATGACCTTCATCATCGCGCCCTTGAACGGGAACGTGAAGATGCGCTCGCGGTTCGGGTCGTTCTTGCGAAGGTTGAGGAACGCCGGGAACATCGGGATGTAGGTGAGCAGCAGGAAGACGACGGAGGTGCCGAAGAGCATCCAGAAGACACCGTTGGAGATGGCGTCGATGGGAACGAGCTGCAGGCACAGCACCAGGGAGGCGACGACGGCGTTGACCAGGTTGGCGCCGTTGGGCATGTCGTCGTCCGAGATCATCGAGGCGAAGACCTTGGGCATGTTGCCGTGCTCGGCGGCGTAGCGGGCGACGGAGTTGACGCCGAAGGACCAGGCGGCCATGTTGGCGAACAGGGTGATCAGGAAGGCGATGCAGATGACCTTGAAGAGCATGGAGTCGCCCACCATGGTCTGGACTGCGACGATCATGCCGTAGTCGGGGTCGATGGAATCGGCCGGCACGGCGGCGCCGATGCCAAATCCAGCGAACAGGTAGATGACGGCAATAGCCACGCCACCGACAATGATAGCCTTGGGAATATCGCGAGCGGGATCGGCCATGTCATCGGTCATGGTGCAGATAACCTCGAAGCCCATGAAGTTGAAGATGATGATGGACAGGTAGCCCAGAGCGTTGGTGTTGGTGAGCTCGGGCAGGAAGGTGGCGGCGGACATGTCGTTCGCAAAACCGTTCTCCATGGCAAACCAGATGCCCAGGGCGCCGACGATAACGGCAACGGCGACCTTGATGATGGCGCCACCGTTGAGGACCCACTCGGAGTCGGCGGCCTTGGAGCGACCCATGAGGTAGACGATCCACACGAAGGCGAGCTCGATGCCCATCTTGGCGATCAGGTTGAACTCGACGCCGAAGACCATGCCCAGGATGTCGGGGAACATGGTTGCCAGCGAGGCGATCCACAGCGGGTAGTTGACCCAGTAGTAGTACGAAATGCGGGCGCCCCACTTGTCGCCCAGGCCATCGCGCACCCAGTCGTAAATGCCGCCCTCGCCGTCATAGGTGGTGCCGAGCTCGGCGACGACCATGCCGTAAGGGAGCAGGAAGGTCAGGATCAGGAAGATCCACCAGAAGAACTGCTGGTTGCCGATGGCGGCAGCAGGAGCGGCGGCCTCGCAAACGAAGACGACGCAGATGATGGTCGAAATGACCGTCAGGAAGGAAAGCTTTTTCTTTCCGTCACTCATGATGAGCTCCTTCGCTCAGTCTTGGACAGATCCGAGGCCCTAAGGTATTAAGGCAATTGCTTGGGCCTCGGTGAGCGGGCGACAGGAGACGAGCATCCGCCGCCCGCAAACGTGCTTTTAGAAGCCCTGAGGCTTAGAGCTGCTCGAGAGCCTCGAGAGCGGCGTGGAGCTCAGCCTTGGCGGAGTACTCGACACCCTCGTCGTTGAGCGGAGTGCGCTTGCCCAGGGCGGCAAGGAGAGCACGGATGGAGTGCTTGCGGTTCTCGGCCTCGACCCAGCACAGGGAGCGCTCGGGATCGTCCATGACCTCGTCGACGACTTCCTCGTTGCGGGTGGCCGGCAGGCAGTGCATGAACTTGGAGTTGGGGCCGGCGAAGTTCATCATGTCCATGGTGACCTGATACTTGGGATAGAACACGTCCATGTAGTTCTCGCCCGAGACCTCCTCGTCGTACAGGCCATACCACACGTCGGTGTAGACGAAGTCGGCACCCTTGATGCACTCGATGTCGTCGGAGATGACAACCGAGCCGCCGGAGACCTTGCAGTTCTCCTCGGCGATGGCCATCATCTGCTTGCCGAACTCGGCGCGCTCCTCGACGGTGCCAACGTGCAGGCCGCCGTCGGGGATCTGGTGGCCCTTAGGTCCAAACTGGACAAACTTCATGCCGACCTTGGAGGCGATGAACATGAGGGAGACGCAGACCTGGGTGGCATCGCCGATGAAGGCCAGGGTGCAGTCCTCGATCTTCTTGCCCTCGGGGAGGTTCTCGAGCATGGTCATGAGGTCGCCCATCTCCTGCGTGGGATGGTTGAACTCGGACATGCCGTTGATGACGGGCACAGCAGAGCCCTCGGCGAGGCCGACGACGTCCTTGTGACGGTCAACGCGAACCATCATGATGTCAAGCAGCGAGCCCATGACGCGAGCGGTGTCGCCCAGGGACTCGTGACCGCCGAGCTGGATGGTGCCAGGGCCATAGAACTGAGCATGGCCGCCGAGGTCGGTCATAGCGGTCTCGAAGGAAAGACGAGTGCGGGTGGAGACCTGCTGGAAGATCATGCCAAGGCTCTTGTTGCGGAGCAGGTGCGGATAATAACCGTCAACCTTGATGGCCTTCTTCATTGCCAAGCCAAGATCCTCGATAGCCAGAATCTGCTCTTTGGTGAACTCGTTGGTGTCGATGAAATCCTTAGGCAGTGCCATGTCGATTTCCTTTCCGCCGGTCTTGCCGACTATTACTATGAGGCGCTCGAACATCACGCCTCGTGTTGACAATACCATCATTCACCCGTATGCAATTTTTACCTAGTTTATTCGGGATTAAAGACCGTTCATGGAGTTACACCCTCTCTAATCCAATATAAACCCGCAGGTCAAGAGTTTACAGAGGGTTTACCGTCTGGAACCGCGAACGGTATACGGCTATGCTGTATCTTGGTGTCTAATCCGCAATGGAACGACCGGCTGAGACATATATACCCCGGGAGATATAGCGGGCTCCATAAGAGACAAATGAGACAGGACGGTGACAGATAGACACGCTCATGTTCTTCTATACCCAAGCGATACTCGTAATCTGTATCGTGACGGCAGTGCTTTCGCTTGCCGCCTATGCCTCGTCCCGTCGACGCTTCTTTATCTATGGCAGTGGCGTTTTTATTTGCTACGCCATCGAGATGACCGAGATCTTCTTTTTTGAATACACGTTGCAAAACGAGAGTTTTCCGGCCAGCGACTATTACTCAATTACTATGCCTGTGTTGCGGACCCTTGTAGCGACCGCTTCACAAGCTTTTATTTGGCTGATTGCCATGGACTTGCTCGATAAGCATTCTAAGAAGTTGTTCGCCATCCCTGTCCTAACGTTTTTGCTGTGCGAGTCGCTGATTATCGTCGCAGTCCCCTCCGGCCCCATGCGTCAGTGGATCTACTACACGATGCGTCAGGTATTCCTCGTCTTTGTGGGACTGTATATCTTCTGGACGGCTCATAAGAGTACAGAGGTTGAGCTAAAGGCACGCGTTAACAACCAGCGAAAGCACCTGATTATCGGCGCTATTCTGGTCGGTTGCATCGTTGCCGAGGATTTCTACAACATCCTTGTCATCCCCATGAGTCTGGCACCCTCTTGGCTGCAGCTTTATCTATCCGAGCGCAACTTTAGCGAGAACCTCTTTGCGTGCTACTTTGCGATTCTGCTGATCATCTACGCCTACCACGTGCTTTCAATCCGCATGCAGGAGGCGCCCGAGGAAAAGAACGTCAGCGATCTTGATCGGCACATCGAAGAGCAAATGCCCTTCTATCGCAATGCCTACAGGCTCTCCAACCGCGAGGCCGAGGTTTTGCGTCTGGTTGTGCTGGGC
The DNA here is from genome assembly GCA_902462065.1 of uncultured Collinsella sp. GTDB lineage: Bacteria > Actinomycetota > Coriobacteriia > Coriobacteriales > Coriobacteriaceae > Collinsella. Next base: position 45,423 of record CABQAK010000002.1, on the reverse strand, counting down.
AAGTCGAACCAAGAGATTGCTGACGAGCTCTTCCTTGCTGTGGGCACCGTCAAGACCCACATCCACAACATCCTGGTCAAAACCGAACAGCAAAACCGCACCACGCTCATCCTCCACTTCTGGAAAGGATGAAGTTGCGCGGTTTTACCAAACCGCGTAACGGCTCGACACTGCGCCTTTGGTTCCGCCGTTCTAACGAACGGCGGACCGGCCGACGCTGCAAACGCCCCTAAGCGGCAATCTGACGTTCAATCGTCGGTCGCGTACCGAAGTACGCTTCCCTCCTCTTTCACGTCACCTTGCTCACCTAGGGGCGCTTTCGCTGACTTATGCTCAACCTGTGGTGATTTTACTTTTCGCTAGGCAGGTTACTCGCTGTAGCGGGTGGCGATGGCGGCTCGCACCATGCCGGTGCTCATGAGGTAGGTCACCAGGAAGTAGCCGCCGTAGGCTGCCAGGAAGATTGCACAGGTGAGGCCCACCGTGCCGCCGATGCTCATATTTCCGAAAATGCTCACCAGCTCGATAATCACCTTAAGTGCCACAAAGGAGTGCACCAGGCCCACTGCCAGCGGGAACAGGAAGAATACCGCTTGCTGCGCCATCACCGAATGACGAATCTGGCGGTCGTCGCAGCCAATCTGTGCCAGCACACGATAGCTGCGGCTGCCGTCGGCCACGTTGGAGAGTTGCTGGATCGACAGAATCGCCGCGCATGCAACGACCAATACAAAGCCGATGTAGATGGCTAGGTAGCTAATAAGACCGTTCATTTGCGCTGCTTGCGTGTACATCTCGGAGCGTGTGATGAAGATTCCCCACGACCCCGGCTCCTTGCCGTCCACGAGCAGATTGTCGAGCAGAGTGTATTTAATGCTCTCGTCTGCCTCGGTCGTATCCATCCCCTGTTTGTAGTTAACGAGCAGGCTACTGGAATACGGCTGCAGCTTAAGCTGGGACAACAGTTCGTCGGCAACGACGACGGTACCCGGATTACTGCCCATCGCCGAGTTGGCGATGGCCGCCGTATCTTCGTCCGACTTATCGGTTGCGGGCTTGAGCGTATGCCCGCCCAAGGTAAGGGCATGGCCGCCAGCCATATACTTGGTGTACAGGTCGACCAGCTCGCCGCCCATATCACATGTGAGCAGATACTGGTCGTGACCGATGTGCACCGGCTCCTCGCCCATCATCTGACGCAGTTTGTTGTACTGGCTCGCCGGCGTCACAAACAGACCCATCGTATCGGCATTGCTACCCCCGAACGCCTTGGGAAGCTTTTCGCCCATGATCTTGCACATCTCACTTGGGGTCACCGAAGGATCCGAGCCGCCAAGCGGGTAGCTCAGATACGAATCGATCTGCACATGCTCACCGGCAACATCGGCGATATCGACCTTCTTGCCGGTCTCGTCGTTGTTGTCCGCCGACTTGCCCTTGCCGTGCCATGCAGGGTACAAATCGACCGTTGTATCGGCCAACACCATGCGATCGGCCTCAGACGGATTGACATACCCTTTGTAGTAGTCGAGCGTATCGGGCGTGTAATAGACATACGTCTGAGACACGTCAACAGGGTTATAGCGCTCCAGGTTTTCATTCATCACGTTGGCAATTGACATACCGCACGTCACCGAGGTGATGGCCAAAAACAGGAGCATCGCGATGACGCCCATCGAAAAGCACACCGTGTTGACCTTGGCCGCAAGCTGGCGCACGGTAAACATGTTGAGGCCGCGCCAATACACGCCGCGCAGGCTCTGCAGCAGCTTGATGAGCATGCCCGAGAGTCCCCAGAACAGGGCAAAGGTGCCCACGGTAACCATAGCGGTCGTAATGCCAAACTGGTTCATGGCCTCTTGCAGCTTGCTGTCCGTCGCGGTTAGCGGGAACCCATCACGTAGCAGACGGTAATAGGCCACACCCACAAGCACCACGCCCACGGCAAAGATGGCAATCGCAATCCAGGGGTTGCGCGTCTTGATGCTCTCGTTGCGACGCTCGGCACCCATAAGCTCGATGAGTTTGGTACGACGCACGGCGCGAAGGTTCAGCAGTAGCGTAAGCACAAACATTACGAGCATGCAGGCAAGGGTCAGATTGAACGCATGCACCGAGAAAAAGAAGTGGAAATTGGCGATCTGTGTCTTAAAAAGCGAGGCCGTAAAGAACGTCATGAGCTGGGAGAGTCCCACACCCAGCACAATGCCGGCGACAAAGGCCACGACCGAGACAATCACCGTCTCGAGCGCCATGATCGTGGCGACGCGTCCGCGCCCCATGCCGAGCACCTGATACAGGCCAAACTCCTTCTTGCGGCGTTTCATGATGAAGTTATTGGCATACACCATCAAAAAGGCCATGACACCGGCCAAAAAGTACGTCAGGTCGCCGAGAATGCTGCCCATAACCTGCGCCAAGCCCTCTTCATCGATTCCGGCAATGTCGACCTGCATCGAGACGGTATTGAAGGCATAGAAGACCGTGACACCCAGGGTGAGCGTCAAAAGGTAGACGAGGTAGTCGCGGCCGGCGCGGCGGACGTTACCCCAAGCGAGTTTACAGAGCATCGGAGCCCTCACCGCCCATCATGGCAACGACCTCCATAATGCGGTCGAAGAACTCTCGGCGATCGGTGTCGCCGCGGCGCAGCTCGGTGAAGATCTTGCCGTCGCGAATAAACAGCACACGGCTCGTGTAGCTGGCGGCAAAGCTGTCGTGCGTGACCATGAGCACGGTGGCGCGTAGACGGCGGTTAAGAGCCTCCAGGCTCTCGAGCAGCAAACGGGCGCTCTTGGAATCGAGGGCGCCGGTGGGCTCGTCGGCCATAATCATAGTGGGGTCGGTGACGAGCGCGCGAGCCGCGGCAACGCGCTGCTGCTGACCGCCGGACATCTGGTAGGGATACTTGTCGAGCACCTGACTGATGGACAGACGCGCGGCCACGTCCTGCACGCGGGTCGAGATTTCGGCCGAATTCACACGGGCGATGGTGAGCGGCAGGGCTATGTTCTCGCGTGCCGTGAGCGTATCGAGCAGGTTGGAATCCTGGAAGATAAAGCCGAGCTCCTCGCGGCGAAACTGCGAAAGCTTGGCCTGCTTCATGCGCGTCACGTCCTGGCCGTTGATGCGGATCGTGCCACTTGTGGCGCTATCGATGGTCGAGACGCAGTTGAGCAACGTCGACTTGCCCGAGCCCGAGGCGCCCATGATGCCAACGAATTCGCCGCGGTTGACGGTAAAGCTGACGTCGTTGAGCGCGCGGGTCACGTTGCCCAGCGCTCCATATACCTTTTCGAGATGCGCGACCTCCAGTACCGGGGTCGCCATGTGCGTGGTTTGCATACCGAGTCCTTTCTTGCGATTAGTCTACGGCATCTATAGTCGCAAGAAGACGAGTCGGCTACCATCGATATGGCTTACGCTTGCCTTACCGTTGTGTAAGGTACGGGTAGCTAGCCTGTCACTTGTTGATGTTGAGAGAGGACTCCTGTTGAAAACTGTTCATGTTGCCGCTGGGATCATTCGCAAGGAAGGATCCGACGAGCTGCTTGCCGTGCAGCGCGGCTACGGCGACATGCAGGGACTTTGGGAATTCCCAGGCGGCAAGCTCATGCGCGGCGAGACGCCCGAAGACGCCGTGCGCCGCGAGCTCATGGAAGAGCTGCAGGTGAAGGTCACCAACCTGCGTGACTTCTACACCGTTGAGTACGACTACCCCGATTTCCATCTCTCCATGGAGTGCTACTACTGCTCGCTCGCCGATGAATCCGATGAGCCCCAGAAGCACGACCGCCAGCTCGATATCCGCTGGATTCCGCGCACCTCGCTTGCCACGGTGGAATGGATGCCCGCCGACAAAGGGCTTATCGATGCTCTGATTGAGTTGAAGGAAGACCGGCTTGAGGCCAATGGCGCTGCCAACGACGCCGAGGCCGCCACGACCGAACACCCCGCCGCCAAACCAAAGCGCGCACCTAAGCGCCGTAGCAAAAAACGCCCCAAGCCAGGTCTGCTCGACGGCATCGATACCTCGGACCTTTCCGCCGACGAGCGTGAACTGGTGCGCCGTCGCGCCGCCATCAAAAAGTCCATGAAGGGCAACAAGCGCGCCAACACCAAGCCCGAGCTGCTCGTTCGCCAGCGCCTGCGCGCCGCGGGCCTTACGGGCTATCGCTTGGAATGGAAGGTTCCCGGCAAGCCCGACATCGCCTTCCCCGGCCGCAAGATCGCCATCTTTGTCAATGGTTGCTTTTGGCATCGCTGCCCTAAGTGCAATCCGAGCCAGCCAAAGCGCAATGTTGAGTTTTGGGAGGCAAAGTTCCGTCGCAACGTCGAGCGCGACCGCGCTGCCGTGGCTGCACTCACTCAAATGGGCTGGACGCCCATAACCATCTGGGAATGCGAGCTCAAAAAAGACCGCATCGACGCCACGATGGAAAGGGTCATCGAGCAGGTGCGCGCCGCAGAGTCGCAGCGCTAACAGCGAGCATTCACACGCTCCGCACGTCCGCGCCACATCCACGTCACAAACCTTAGAAAGCCCTTAAGCTCAAAACCTTTCAAGAGTGTTACTCGATACCTCTGACCTGCAGTTTCATCGTAACATCAAACCAGGTTAAGCCTTTCTTTAGCGCTTCTTTGCGGCAGCCGCGTCATAATACAGCCAACGCACGGGACCTAGCAGCACACCCCGTGCGCAACCTTTTGGTGGACATCGAGGAGGCCGCATAAGCATGCATTCTTCCAATGACGCAGCACAGCAGCCATCCCTAACACATGCAAACCTTTTCTCCTTCCCCCCGACACAGAGAAACGGCCTCCTCGACTCCCCAACCTCACAGCAAAAGCGCTCAGCCGATCAGAGCCTCAACCTGCGAGCATCCTTCGAAAAGCTCCAAGCATCCCTAGACAAGGCGTTCCCCGAACAGGCAAGAGCAATCTAAGCCCATCGCGCTTTATACTGATGTCATGCGAAACATGGATCACATAGAATTGCACCGCGGAGGACGCGAGGAAGCGTTTCCCGAGACCGCCGAAGACTGGCCCTATATTGCCGAACGCGCAGAATTCGCTCGCTATCCGGGCAATTCCGTCCCCTGGCACTGGCATTCCGAAGTTGAGCTTTTCTACATGGAGCAGGGAGCGATTGACTATCGAACGCACGCGGCTCATGAGCACGTACGCTTTGAGGAAGGGTCCGCCGGCTTTATCAACGGCGGCGTTTTGCACAGCACGCTGCAATCACCCAATTCGGCGCCAGCCATTCAAATGCTGCATATCTTTCAGCCGTCGATGCTCGGCGATCCCGCGGGACGTCTCCAAAAGCGCTACATCAACCCATTGCTTCAATGTCGAGGCGTCGATGTGCTCAAATGGTCGCCCACCAATCCCGACGATATGCCCTTTATCGATTTGCTGAAGAGCTCCTTTAGCCACGACCTTCAACAGCCGCAGAACGAGATGGCGCTTCGAAATAGTTTGTCAGAGCTCTGGATTCAGATTAACGCCAAGACCGAACCGCTCTTTTCTTCCGACGGCGCCTCTTGGATGACCAGCCGCGACGTACAGTTCAAGGCAATCCTGGACTTTATCCGCGCAAACTATGCAGCCGCTATAGATGTGCCCCAGATGGCATCTGCAGCCGGCGTAAGCGAAAGAGAGTGTTACCGCATTATCGAAACTTGTGCAGGAACGACCCCGGCGGCATATCTACGCGCATACCGCATAAACCGTGCTTGCGAACTTTTGGCACACACCACGCGAACGGTACAGACAGTCGCGCGCCAATGCGGATTTATAACAGCAAGCCATCTTGGCCAGGTATTTAAAGAACAAATGGGGTGCACTCCTTCGAGCTATCGAGCAGCGAGGCAGAATCTCGATAGCACCAGACAGAAATCCCGCTAGCCCTTCTTCTGTCACTGCATCAAACTTGCAGGCAAACAACAGAGAGGAGCAATCATATGAAGCACTTTGACCATATCGTATTTGACGTTGATGGGACATTGGCAGATACAGAAGAAAGCGTTCTGTCATCGCTTGTCCAGATTGTCCAAGAAGAGACCAGCAAAACGCTTCCCCGACACGAGCTTGACTTTGCCCTCGGCATACCCGGCAAGGATGCCCTTGAGAAACTTGGGATCTACTCGCAGGCAACGTTGGATCGCTGGTGCCAAGTTGCCGCCAGCTTTAAAAGCACCATCAGCGTGTTTCCAGGTTTGCTTGAAGTCATCGCAACACTCGCCGATAGCGGCTGCAAACTTGGCATCGTCTCCTCACGTGCGCGCGACGAATACGCAAAAGAAATTGCACCCCTTGGTTTCGATAAGTATTTTGAGCACATCATCCTTGTCGAAGACACAACCGAACATAAACCCGCACCCGCACCCATGCTCGAATATCTCCGACGTGCGGGCGCGAATCCTGGCAACGTCGTCTACGTTGGCGACACCGTCTACGACGAACAATGCGCAACTTCAGCAGGGGTCAGTTTTGCCCGAGCAGCATGGGGATCACACCAAGATATCCCAAACGCCACCTACAACCTCAAAACCCCCAACGACCTACTAACCCTAACAACCAAATAACCCACGCGTCCCACCCTTTCAGCCCCAACACCACAAGGGCGATTGAGCAGGACGGTTTGGGCGGGTCCCCGTACTTAGTTTCCAAAATCATTCCGCAGCGCGAAGGCTTCTTATTATTTTCAGACCTAACGCCACAAGGGCGACGACCTCGAGTAGGTCAACCTGGGAGGGACGAGGGCTTAGTTCTCCAATCTTTCCGCAGGGGGCAAAAAGCCTCGCCGCACGAAGTGCGCAGCGAGGCTTTTTGCATGCCCGAGGACGATTGGGGAACTAAGCCCTCGTCCCTCCCCGGGATATGTAGCGAGTCGGAGTACCCTTGCTGTTACTCTGCTTTGCCCACAGAGTTGAGGTTGGTCATGCGGATCTTAACCAGCTCGGTGATCTCACGCATGCCCTCCTTGGCCGGCTTCTTGGGGTCGAAGCAGGCGGGGTTCTCGGCCATGTAGGCCATGAAGCCCTTGGTGTAGGCCTGACGCAGCTCGGTGGCGTAGTTAACCTTGCAGATGCCGTTCTTCACAGCCTCGGCAACCTGCTCATCGGGCACACCGGAGGTGCCGTGCAGAACCAGCGGCACGTCGACGGCGTCGCGGATAGCCTTGACCACGGACTGCTCGATGTGCGGATCGCTCGTGTACACACCGTGGCTGGTGCCAACGCCAATAGCGAGGGAGGTGCAGCCGGTACGCTCGACAAACTCCTTGGCCTCGGCCGGATCGGTGTAGGGGCTCTCGCCCTCAACCGCGGGACCGTCGTCCTCCTTGCCGCCAACCTTACCGAGCTCGGCCTCGACGGGCACGCCCATGGCGCGGCCAGCATCGGCGACGGACTTGGTCAGAGCGATGTTGTCCTCGAAAGACTCGTGCGAACCGTCGATCATGACGGAGGTGTAGCCCGTGCGGAAAGCCTGCATGCAGCGGTCATAGCCATCGCCGTGATCGAGGTGCAGGGCAACGGGCACGGAAGCGCGCTCGGCGGCAGCCTTGACCATGCCGTAGAAGTAGTCCAGACCAGCGGTCTTGATGGTGCCCGGGGTGGTCTGCATGATGACGGGGGACTTGGTCTCCTCGGCAGCGGCCAGAACGGCCATAACGAACTCGAGGTTCTCGACGTTGAACGCGCCGACGGCGTAGTGGCCGGCCTGAGCGTCCTTGAGCATCTTTTCGGTGGTAACAAGTGCCATGAGCGTTTGCTCCTCTCCCTCGCCCGCATCTGGACATCGGGCGTAGTTGTTCACAAGGTGTTTTACCTTGCGTTTTGCTGCGCTCATTGTATGAAATTCAGCGGGTATGCATGTGCGAGATATTGTCATCGCGCGAGGTCCAACCTTCATTTTTGAAAAGCAAACGGAAGGGGTCGAACCCGAGCGTGCGTGTTCGAAATTGAGTTTTGAGCTTTGATCATCTTTCTTTTATAGAAAAAGTAAGTAATCGAAAGGCGTTTTCTTACTTAAAAAGAAAATGAACGAAAATAGACTCAACACAATTCCTGCAAATTTCAGACGATGATGGAGCGGATATGGCCCATGCAACAACCCGAGCTTTCGCCGATGAGCGTCGCGCCGCCATTATGGAAATGCTCGAACATAACGCCTCAGTGCAAGTGGCAGAAATCGCCCAGACTTTTGGCGTGTCCTCCGTTACCGCCCGCGCCGACCTAGACGCGCTCGCCGAGTCCGGCAAGCTGCGCCGCACGCATGGTGGCGCTGTGTCGCTCCAGAAGCGACTGACCGTATCCACCCAGGATCGCCGTATCAACGTCAATGTCGCCGCCAAGCAGGCCATCGCGCAAAGCGCCATCGAGCTCGTCAATGACGGCGACACGCTGCTCGTCGACTCGGGCACCACGGCGCTCGAGTTTGTCCGGCTCCTCGACCAGCGCGATGGCATCACCGTCATCACGGCCGACATTACCATTGCCGATTACATCGACGAGAGCATGCCCTCGGTCGATGTCGTCATGCTGGGCGGGGCACTGCGCAAAGGTCATCGCTATCTGTACGGACCGCTCACCATGCAGGCGCTCCAAATGGTCCATGCCGACCTTGCCGTCATGTGCCCCGGCGCTTTTGTTCCCGGCTGCGGCTTTACGACCGACTTTCCGCAGATGGCCGAGACCAAAACAGCTATGATCTCCGCCGCCCGTCAAGGCGTTGCCCTCATGGACGCCAGCAAGGTCAACGGACGCGGCATGTACCGCTTTGCCGAGCTAATCGACGTCAACGCCATCGTGATGGACCGTGACCCCGATCACGCCGTCGCCACCTCAATCGTCGAGATCGTCGACAACGCCCGCCCAAATCTCCTCATCGCCGGCGCTTAAACAAAAACCACCACAAAGGTGCCTGTCCCCTTTGTGGTGGTTTGAGCGTTAAAAGTGAACGTGTCGTTACTTGGAGAGCTCGTCAGCGAGGGCCTCGATCTGAGCGCGCGAGGCGTCGTTGAGCGAACCCAGGACAGTCACCTTGTTCTGCGTCAGGGTGATGTCCTTCATGCCCTCGAGCTCCTTGGTCATAACCTTGGCAGCTGCAGGCGCCCAGGAACCGGCCTCGACAAGCGCCACGGTACGGTTCTGGTAGGCATGCTCGGCAAGCGTGTGGATAAAGGTGCTCATGAACGGGAAGATCTCGCCCTGATAGGTAATGGAAGCGAGTACCAGACGGTCATAGCGGAACGCATCCTCAACGGCCTCGGCCATGTCGTCGCGAGCCAAGTCAAAAACGGAGACCTTCTGGCCGCGGGCCTCGAGCGCAGATGCGAGCTCATCGACGGCGGCCTTCAGGTGGCCGTAGACGCTCGCGTAGGCAATGGTGATTCCCTCGTCCTCGGGCTGATAGCTCGACCAGGTGTTGTAGGTGTCGAGATAGTAGCCCAGGTTCTCGGTTAGCACGGGGCCGTGGAGCGGGCAGATAACCTGGATGTCCAGATCGGCGGCCTTCTTAAGCACGGCCTGCACAAACTTGCCGAACTTGCCCACGATACCAAAGTAGTAACGACGCGCCTCGCAGGCCCAGCCTTCCGGATCCTCGATATCGTTGGCGCCGAACTTGCCAAAGCCGTCGGCGCTAAAGAGCACCTTATCAGTGGACTCGTAAGAGAACAGCACCTCAGGCCAGTGCACGTTGGGGGCGCCGACAAAGGTCAGGCTGTGGCCGCCCAGGTCGAGCACGTCGCCCTCTTTGACGACCATCTTGCGCTCGGGATAATCGGTGCCAAAGTAGTTGACCATCATGCGGAAGGCGCCCATGCTGGCCACAATCTGCGCCTGGGGATAGCGCTCCATAAAGGCGGCGATGCCAGCGGAGTGATCGGGCTCCATGTGATGGACGACCAGGTAATCGGGCGTGCGACCGTCGAGCACGGCTTCGATGTTACCGAGCCACTCGTCGACAAAACCGCCGTCGACCGAATCGGCGACAGCGATCTTTTCGCCCAAGATAACGTAGCTGTTGTATGCCATACCGTTCTCGGACACATCGTACTGGCCCTCGAACAGGTCAATGTCGTGATCGTCGACGCCAACGTAGCGGATATCCTTGGTGATCTCCATCAGGCAAAGCCTCCTAGATAGACAAAAGAGCCCGTCTATCATAGCACTCGGCTGCATCCCAACAGCTATCTGCCGGCATCCTTACTGATTGTTATTGAAATGCGATAAATCGCCGTTTACCAGCACAAACTATGAGCGCGGTATCGCCGTGCTATGTCGAATGATGAGCTGGCCGGGAATACGAATGGCAACGGTTTTGCCCGCCGTACCCGCCTCGGGAACCGCATGCTCGAACACCTCGCGCCCACGCTGATGCAAGTCAAATCGAACGGTCGTGAGCTCGTTATGTGCGACAAAGTCGTCGAGCGAGTCATCGACGCCCACCACGCTCACGTCCTCGGGCACGCGCAGACCGCTATCACGCAGCGCTGCAATGGCGCCGTTTGCCATCTGGTCGTTTGCCGCGTAAATCGCCGTCATGGTGTGGTCGTGCTCGGCCAGATATCTGCCGGCCTCGTAACCGCTGTTGGCAGACCAATCGCCCTCGAGCGGCTCTGCCGGCTCGATGTGTTTACGCTCGAGCGCATCCTGCCAACCGGCGCGACGAAATTGCTCGTCGACCGAGAACGACGGGCCACCAATATAGCGAATCCGCTCGTGTCCCAGCTCAAACAGGTGATCCATGAGCAACAGCGAGCAGCCGTAATGGTCGGAATCGACCGTGGTCACGCGCGGATGTGCGTACATGGTAACGATGACCGTGCCAATGCCCGGCAGTGGATCAAACGTCTCAAAATCGGGCGCCATGCGACTCATGCCGATGATGATGCCGTCCACGGGCAGCGCAGCCATACGACGCGTGGCCTCGGCAAGCGAAAACTCCTCGGTCTTGGACATCTCGACCAGCGTGATGGCGCAATTATGCTCGCGAGCAGCGCTGGCGATGCCGTCGATCATTGAGAGGTTACCAAACTTGGTGACATCGTTGACGCACAGGCCGACCGAATGGTAACGGCCGTCGCGCAGCGAGCGACCGGCATAACTCGGACGAAAGCCGAGCTCTTGCATAGCGGCCCGCACGCGCTGGCGCGTCTGCTCGTTGACGTTGGGCAAGCCGTTGGCGACGCGCGAAACCGTCTGCTGCGAAACGCCGGCAGCGCGGGCGACGTCGGCCATGGAGACCGGACGCGTACCTGTATCGTTGGACGGGCGCCTTGCCACAGGATCACCTTCACCCTTGCGAGATCTGAATAGCGTGCATGCCAACCCGGGCAGAAATACACCCCGCGCCGAGGCCCGCTATCGTCGGACGCATGTTAACGTACTCTACTTTTTCTATCTGCATCTCTTCTGCTTTATAAGTCCATAGGGCAGTACCGTTCACGGCTGTATTTCTACCGATTACCAGATTCCCAAAAAGTGACAATCGATGTGTTATGAGTACGTTAACATAGCCTGTAACGTGCGGCATCGTGAACACTTAGTTCATGCCGCTTCAAGTTGTTAACGTACTCATATCGACGCAAAACTCATCCGCGCGCGCCAAGGAAAGGACTCCCATGACCACCCCCGACGAAAAGACATTCGCCACGCTCACCAAGCTGTTTGAGGAGGAGTTTGGCCCCATCGGCGATCGCCAGGTGCTCTACGTGCACGCACCCGGCCGCTCCGAGATCAGCGGCAACCACACCGACCACGAGGGTGGCCATGTTATCGCCGGCTCGCTCGATGTCGCTGTCGACGGCATAGCCGTGGCGACCGACACCAACAAGGTTCGCGTCGCCGACGAGGGCTATCCTACGTTTGAGATCACGCTCGACACGCTAGACATTCAGGAGTCCGAGAAGGGCACGTCCGCGAGCCTCGTCCGCGGCATGGCCCATGAAATCGCTGCTCTGGGCGTTGAGCCCCACGGCTTCGACTTCGCCTTCACCTGCTCCGTCCCCTCGGGCGGTGGCCTTTCCAGCTCTGCTGCCGTCGAGGCCGCGTACGGCCGTGCCATGGAGACGCTCTGGGGCGCGCCCGCCATTGAACCCGTCGCACTCGCCCAGATGAGCCAGCGCACCGAGAACAACTACTACGGCAAGCCCTGCGGTCTAATGGACCAAGCTGCCGTGTGCCTGGGCGGCCTCGCCTACATGGACTTTGAGGACCAGGCTCAGCCTAAGACCCAGAAGCTCGAGCTCAACTTTGAGGATCACGGCTATGCGCTCGTGCTCGTTAAAGTTGGCGCCGACCATGTGGCAGCCACCGACGACTACGCCGCTGTTCCGCGCGAGATGCAGGACGTCGCCGCCGAGTTTGGCAAGGCACGCCTGTGCGAGGTAAACGTGGCGGACTTTGACGCCAAGCTCCCCGAGCTGCGCGCCAAGCTGGGCGACCGCGCCTGCCTGCGCGCCGTTCATTACTGGTACGAGAACGGCCTGGTCGATAAGCGCTGGGCGGCCCTGAACGCCGGCGACATTGACCAGTTCCTGGTCCTGACGCGTGAGTCCGGCGCCAGCTCCGCCATGTACCTGCAGAATGTTGTTGCCAAACTGGGTGCCGAGCAGCCTTCCATGTACGCGCTTGCTCTTGCCGAGCATGTGCTCGACGGCCGTGGCGCCGTTCGTATCCACGGCGGCGGCTTTGGCGGTACCATCCAGGCCTTCGTGCCGCTCGAGCTGGTCGACACCTTCATTGCCAAGATGAACGGCTGGCTTGGCGAGGGCTCTGCCCGCCACTACGCGATTTCTGACAAGGGGGCTTACGCGGCATGGCTGTAATGACTGATGTGCGCGAGGCCGCGCAGGGCCTCATCGAATATGCCATCCACCGATCGATGATCGGCCAGGACGATCGCATCTGGGCATACAACACCGTTCTCGAGTGCATCGGCGCCACGGGGCCGGTACTCGACATGGCCTGGGCACTCCAGGTTGAGAAACTCTCGCTCTTGCACCCCGATACCCTGCCCGACTTTGACCTTGAAGGCACGCTTGCCGCGCTTGCCGAGACTGCCGTTGCCAACGGTGCTGCCGAGGACACGGCGTCGGGCCGCGATCGCATCGCCATGCGCATCATGGGCGCGCTCATGCCGAGGCCTTCGGTTGTAAACGAGGAATTCAATGGGCGTATGGGCGTCAACGAGCCTCGTGCCGCGACCGACTGGTTCTACGGCCTGTGCTGCGACGCCGGCTACGTGCGCCGTGCCGCCATCGCGCGCAACATCAAATGGAGCACTCCCACCAACTGGGGCGATCTTGAGATCACCATCAACCTGTCCAAGCCCGAGAAGGACCCGCGCGATATCGCCGCGGCAGGTGCAGCTAAGAACACGGGCGAGAAGTATCCCGCCTGCCAGCTCTGCATCGAAAACGAGGGCTATCCCGGACGCTCCGCCGCAGCCGACGGCGGAGCTCACCCCGCCCGCCAGAATCTGCGCGTTATCCCCATCCAGCTCGACGGCGAGCGCTGGGGCTTCCAGTACAGCCCGTACGCGTACTTTAACGAGCACTGCATTGCCATGAGCTCCGAGCATCGTCCGATGCACGTCGACCGCAAGGGCCTGACCTGCCTGCTCGACTTTGTGGACCTGTTCCCGCATTACTTCATCGGCTCCAACGCCGACCTGCCCATCGTGGGCGGCTCGATCTTGTCGCACGACCACTTCCAGGGCGGCGCACACGAGTTCCCCATGATGCACGCAGCCGAGGTCTCGCAGTTTAGCGTGCCCGGTTTTGACCAGGTCAGCGGTAGCGTGCTGCAGTGGCCACTCTCGGTGCTGCGCCTGCGCTCGCATGACCGCGCTCAGCTGCTCGATGCCGCCGAGAAGATTATCCTCGCCTGGCGCGAGTGGAGCGATGAGTCTGTTGGCGTCATCGCGCACACAGCCGATGGCGTGGCGCACAACACCGTGACGCCCGTCATTCGCCGCGTAGACTCCCGCGGCAACGCCGGCGGCGAAATCTACGAGGCCTACCTGGCGCTTCGCTGCAACATCACGACCGACGAGCATCAGCTGGGCGTTTTCCACCCGCATGCCGAGTACCATCACATTAAGAAGGAGAACATCGGCCTGATCGAGGTCATGGGCCTGGCCATTCTGCCGCCGCGCTTGGTTCCCGAACTCGGCGCTGTCCGCGAGCACCTGCTTGCCGCCAAGGCCGATGCCAGCTACGACCTTGCCGGCGCGCTCGAGGGCGATGATCTTTGCCGCAGCCATGCCGCGTGGGCCGAGGATGTCTATGCCCGCCGCGCCGACGAGCTTACGGTCGGCAACGCCATCGATATCCTGCACGAGGAGGTCGGCGTGGTGTTTGGCCACGTGCTCGACAACGCCGGCGTCTTTAAATGGGACGAAGCCGGCCGCGCCGCCCAACAGCGCTTTATCGACTCGCTATAGAGCGCGGGCCCGAACGCACGCACGCAACAGATAGCGCCAACACGACCACGGCGCCCGCCGGCAACATCGCCGACGGGCGCCGCTTTATTGGTGTAAGGGTAGCTAATTTGCACCAAAACAAGGAGTGTTCCAAACTGCCGGCAGAGAAGGAGCGCCCCAGGTGCCGACCTAAACCCCACATTATTCGATGGAAAAACGTGGTTACCTCCCACATTATTCGATGGAAAAACGTGGTTTACTCCCACATTTTTCGATGGAAAGACCAAGACGGTCTTATACTAACCATGATCGTTAGGGGGCAGTATGCAGCGACAGCTAATGGACGAACTCATCGCTTGGAAATCTAGGTCAAACCGCAAGCCCCTCCTGCTTAAGGGGGCCCGCCAGACGGGAAAAACCTGGCTTCTCAACGAATTCGCAGGCCAGCAGTATCAAAACGTCATCCGTTTTGACTTTATGCTCGAACCGGGCGCACGTTCGCTGTTCGACGGAAGCCTTGACCCCAAACGCATCATCTCCCAGATAGAGCTCCTGCGCGGCCAGACCATAACGCCGACAGACACGCTCATCATCTTCGACGAAATCCAAGAGGCACCGCGTGGCATCACCTCGCTCAAATACTTCAACGAGCTGGCGCCGGAATACCATATCATGGCAGCCGGCTCCTATATGGGGCTCGCGCTCCGACGCGAAAACGAGTCGTTCCCCGTCGGCAAGATCGACCAGCTTACCATGCGCCCCATGGGGTTTGTCGAGTTCGTTCGTGCCGTCGATGGCGATCCGCTCGCAGATGCCATCCTTGCCGCAGACATGGACCTGCTGGCGAACGTTTCCGAAAAGCTCGAGCGCCTGCTCAAGGAATACCTCGTTGTCGGTGGCATGCCAGAAGTTGTCTCCGCTTTCGCCGCCTCCCACGATTTCATCGAGGCCCGCAGGCTTCAGCAGCAAATCATCGAAGCTTATGAATCCGATTTTGGCAAACATGCGCCAGCCCGCATCGTCGAGCGCATGAGGCTGGTTTGGAAATCCCTTCCCGGCCAGCTCGCAAAGGAAAACAAGAAGTTCGTCTACGGCGCGCTTCGTCCCGGGGCGCGCGCACGCGATTTTGAGGAAAGCCTCCAGTGGCTCATGGACTATGGAATCGTTCATAAGGTACCACGTGTTTCCGCCCTAAGAGCACCGCTCACAAGCTACGAGGATCTCTCGGGCTTCAAGCTGTTCTGCATCGACACCGGCATCCTCGGAGCACTCTCCGGCCTCACGCCAGCCATTGTTCTGAACGGGCCCGCTGTTTTTACGGAGTTCAAAGGCTCGCTGACCGAGCAATACGTCGCACAGGAGCTTATGCTCCAAGGCAATACCCCCGCGTATTGGTCATCCTCCTCCGGCAATGCAGAGACTGACTTTGCCGTCGACCATGCGGGGACCGTGCTTCCGCTCGAGGTCAAGGCGGCAGAGAATCTCAAATCAAAGAGCCTGAGGATTGCCTGCGAGAAGTTCAAGCTCGAGCGCTGCGTGAGAACATCGTTAGCGGCATATAGAGACGAAGGCACGCTCGTCAATATTCCGCTCTGGGAGATTGGGCAAATCGACAAGCTGGCATAGGCGCTGTGGAGGGGGGTGCCCCGTAAGGAGTGTCCCAAACTGCCGGCAAAAAAGGAACGTCTCTATCTGCCGCATTCCCGAAGCAAGGCGACGCCGATGTTTTGGCAACGACAGCGAGCGGGCCGCATTTGAGACAAGGTGACGCGAAACGAAAGGGCGCTGACCTTCTGGTCGCGCCCTTGAAGTTGAACGTCAGATTGTCCAAATGCGGCCCGCGCAGCGTCGAGCGGTTACGGCGTTTGGTAAAACGCCGTAACTTTAAAGCTCCGTAACTTCAACGTTGTTGTAGATCTCGTCCCAGCGGTCCATGACCAGGTGGCCCGTCTTGGGATCCATGGCGTTGAGCTTGCCGCAGGTATTGGCGGTCTTGAGCACCGTGACGTCGTCGGCACCAGCAGCAATGGCATGCGCAAAACCGGCGATGGTCGAGTCACCGGAACCCGTCGCGTTCACAGCCGCAATCGCGGGCGTCTTGGCGCGGAACGCGCGGCCCTCATGGAAGCCCACCGAACCGGCAGCGCCCATCGAAACGACAACCCAGGGGATACCGGCAAAACGGTCATCGGCGGCAAGCGCCTCGCGCAGGGCATCGACATCATCGGTCGTAAAGGACGTACCCAGCAGGCCGTTAATCTCGGTCAGATTGGGCTTTACGAGCTCAGGCTTTGCGTCGGACTCCAGCGCGGCCTCCAGCGATGCACCCGAGGTGTCGAGCAGCACCTTGGCGCCCGCCTCCTCGGCGATCTTGACGAGCTCGGCATAGTAGCCGGCATCGACGCCACGCGGCAGCGAGCCCGAAAGCGTCACAACGTCCGCCTTCGCTGCAAGCTCGGCGAACTTGGCCGTAAAGGCCTCGAGCTCGGCCGGGGCGATCTGCGGGCCGCTCTCCAGCAGCTCGGTCTGATTACCCTCGTGCAGAATATTCAGGCAAATGCGCGTCTCGCCGGCGATGGGCACAAAGTCGTTCTTGACGCCGTCGGCATCCATAAGCTCGGCCATATAGGCACCCATGTGGCCGCCGAGCAGACCGGTCGCGAGCACATCGTCGCCCAACTGCAGCAGCACACGGCTCACGTTGAGGCCCTTGCCGCCAGCGGTCTTTTCGGGCGTCACACGGTTAACATCGTCGATGATCAGCTTGTCGAGCTGATAACGCGTATCAATCGACGGGTTCATGGTAACGGTTAGAATCATGTTGAACTCCTGTTCCGGGACGGCATGACCCGCCCCAAACATACGATAACTCGTTAAAGGATCTCGATCTCAAAGCCGCGGGTGACGGTCTCTCCCGGCTTGGCCACCAGGCAGCCACGCTTGTGCTCAAGAATATCGTCCTCGTCGGAGCAGGTGGACAGGCCGCCCCACGGCTCAACAGCCACAAAGTCGCCCTCGGGCTTGCTCCACACAATCAGGTACGGCATATCGGGGAACGTCAGGCGCACGCCCTTGTCCTCGGTTTTCTTGGTCAGCGTAACCACGCGGCTCTCGAGCACGTCGAAGATGGTCTCCGCGAAGTCAAAGAGTTCGTGGGTAAGCGGCAGGTTCTGGCCGATCATGGGGTTCTTGCTGCGATGCTCAACATCAATCAAGCCCGTCGAGGGAACGGCAGTGCAGAGCTCGGTGGCCTCACGCTGCTCAAAACGGAGCTCGTAGTCGTCATAGGACTCGCCCTCGTCGAGCGGGCACTTAAAGCCGGGGTGACCGCCCACAAAGAACGGCATGTCCTCGGTGCCCTCATTGGTCACCTCGTACGACACGGCCACCTTTTCCGAATCGATCGTGTAACGAGCAACGATCTTAAACGGATACGGGTACTGCTCGAGCAACTCGGCATGGTCGGTAGAGCTTAGGCTCAGCGCAACCATGTTGTCACTCTGCTCCTCGAGCTTCCACTCCTGCTTGCGCGCAAAGCCGTGGCGGGCAAGCTTGACCTCGTGTCCGCCCATGGTCATCGCGCGGCCCTCACGAAGGCCGCCGCAGATCGGGAAGCAAATGGGCGCCTGCCCCGACCAGACCGAAGGATCGCCCTGCCACAGGTACTCGCGACCGTTGGCTTTAATCGAGGTGAACGATCCGCCAGCCGTGCTCAGCGCCACACGAATAGAACCGTTATCAAGAATAAACTCCATAGGAGCCTTCCCTTTCTTACGACAGCCCGCCAAGTCAATAGGGCTGATAGAAAACCGGCCCGCGCCCCCTCACAGAAACGCGAGCCGTCAATTGAAAAGCTGCAGAATGCCGGGTACCGCCAAGAGCGAAGCACTCAAGCCAAGCAAGCAAACGTGTTATCGGAGCTGCTCGCCGTACCAGAACGCTTCGCAACAACAGCGGTAACCCTGCAGGTACCCCCAACGTCAGCGAGCGGCGCTCAGGTGCCCCAGGTCGCCGCGAAAGAGGAGCGACGCGTACTTCATGTACGCGAGCGACGGTTTGAGCGGCGAGATGGGGTGCCTGAGCGCCGCGCAGCGTCGACCGGTCCGGCGTTCGGCAGAACGCCGGAACTTAATTAGTCGTGGTATTCGCCGCGGTCCCACTTCTCGAGGAACTCGTCAAAGAAGTGCGGGTCAGCCTGAGCCTCGGCGTCGGCCTTATTGCAGGCATCGATCTTGGCGATCAGGGCATCGTGCTCGGGGGTCTTCTCGTAGGGCTCCTCCAGGAAGGCAAGCATGATATCGGCCATCAGGAACTCGCCGGTAATCTTGCCGCCAAAGCCCACGATGTTGGCGTTGAGCTCGCGACGGGCATACAGGGCAGAGGTCATGTCGCGAACCAGGGCGCAGCGGGCGCCGGGAACCTTGTTGACGGCGTTGGTGATGCCGATGCCGGTGCCGCACAGGGCCACGCCAAAGTCGGCCTTGCCGCTGGCAACAGCCTCGCCCACGGCCTTACCGTAGATGGGATAGTGCGTACGGGTGTGGCTGTAGGTACCGCAGTCGAGCACCTTGTAGCCAGCCTGCTCCAGGCGGTCGGCCAGATAGATCTTCTCGTCCGTAACGATATGGTCGCAACCGATTGCGATGGTCTTCTTCATCAGAACGTCCTTTCGTCTGAATTCACAAGTTGAGGTAGAAGTTCGAGTTCTCGGTGGCTCTCGTTAGGCCATCTTGTTGAGCATGTCGACACGGATCTGGTGACGGCCGCCGGCGTACTGGGCGCGCAGGAACTCGCGGGCGATCTTCTTGGCGACCTCGGTGCCCACAACGCCCGGGCCCATGGTGACCATGCGCGAGCCGTTGTGCTCGCGGGTCATGTAGGCGGAACGCTCGTCGGAAATGTTGGCGACGACCATGCCCTTAATCTTGACGGCGGCCATATAGGAGCCGACGCCGTACTTATCGAATGCGAAGCCCTGGGAATCCTTGTGCTCCAGCAGGTCCTTGGCAACGGCGGTCGCGGAATCGACAAAGTCCGCGGCAGGGGTCTCGGAATAGTCGACGACCTCGTGACCGTCGGCGATGAGCATCTCCTTGATGGACTCCTTCATCGACATACCGTCGGCATCGGAAGCGATTACAACCCTCATGACATCCTCCTTGAGAGATACGCAGGTGCGTAGTTTCTGTTTGGAAGTGTTGAATCGCGTTCAGGTCCGGGCATCTGAATGTGCGGTTCTTCACTGTTCATGTTTATTTGAACACATTCGAACAGTAACTGCAACAACTATTTGTTTATCTTTGTTCTTTTTTGAACAAATACCGTTCACAGGTGTTTGCTGACCGTTTGAGCCGGGCGCGGACGCAGCGACCATGTGTTCAACAAACAAAAGGGCGGCCGAGAACGTGTCTCGGCCGCCCTTCGGCGGTATTCCCCGGTATATACAGCTGTTTTAGCTACTCGGACTGCCCGCCCTTTTTGGCGTGCTTGGAAGGAGCGCTCAGAAAGCGGCCCGTCAAATAGTTCGCCGGGCCGGAGATATCGATCCCCAGCAGGGTGTGGCCCAGCCACAGAAACGCCACGAGCACCAGCAGCGGGATAACGCACGAAGTCACGATCATCACGATGACGCCTTCGATAAGGTCGGTCACCTGGTGCACGATCTCGTCGGTCATCTGCTTGGCACCACTGGTTACCGACGTGACCAGGCTCGAGGCCCCGTCGGCAAGCTGCTCAAGCACATTCTTGGACTCCGTGGCCTCGGTCTTTTTCTTGCTTGTTTTGGAGCTATCGCTATCTGCCGCACTCGCAGCGTCGGCCGCCTTTTGCTCGGCCGCCTCGATGCTAACGCGATACGTTTCGTCGACCTTCTGCGACACCCATACGCTTGCAGGTACCAACGCCATGCCGATCATGGCGACCACCAACACGCGAGTCGCCACGCGGCGCAGGACGGCGCTCGTGCTCCAGCGCCCGTGAATGCCGAGCGACACCGCAAAGAGCACCAACGCAAACGGGATTAAGATGCCCAGGCCAACCGACCACAAAATGGTTAGCAGGTATTTCTCTAGGTAGAGCACGGCAAGCACGATACCAAGGTTGCCTGAAAGCTGCGCGAGCTGCTCGGCAACCGGCGTTCCCGTATCACCCGGCAGCGCGGTAATGCCCGCAGACAGCGCCACGCATGAAGCCGTGAGCGCCAGTACGTTACCCTTCTTTTGGTCGATGACCTCGATGGTGGAGTCCCAAGTTTTGGTATCGGCGAAATGCGGACGAGCTACAAAGCCCGACAGCAGCGCCAGGACCACGAGCGCAACGATAAAGCCAATCTGCAGCTTTTTGTTTGCGCACACGACATCGGACAGACTGGGCTGCAGCTCGGTTACCGTCGTGTGCTCGGTTATCTGGACAGGACGCCCATGAGCCATCTCGTGCGCGTCTCTTTTTTGTATTGACCCGTTATCCGGCATTTGGATACCTCCTCAGTCCGGCGTTTAATGCGAAAGGAAGTATACCCACCGAGCAAAAATCGAACGGGAGGACGAACGGAGCGCGCCAAGACTGTCCCCAATGACTAGTCGTTTAAGAACGTCCCCAATGACTATCCAATGACTATCCGCCCGCCGGCCCCTATTCAGTCCCTATTTCACCACAACTTGGAGGAGAACAGAAAAAGCCCTGCCGCGGGTAGCGGCAGAGCTTTTGGAAGGGGACTTGGTTGTGAGGACTCGTTAGGCGAGCTTGGCCTCGAGCTCGGCAATGCGCTTGTAGGCATCGATGGTAAAGCGGGCCTGCTTCTCCAGGATCATAGTGGTCATGAGGGTATCCTGAGCGTGAGCCATGATGAAGGTCATCTCCATCTCGCCACCGCCGGCCTCCTGCGAAAGCAGCTTGGTCTGCGTGTCGTGGGCACCGATGAGCGCATCGCTGGCATCCTTGTGCAGCTGCTCGGCCTTCTCAAAGTCACCCTCGCGAGCAGCATCGAGCGCTGCAAGCAGATCGGTCTGGGCGTCACCTGCGTATGCGACAATCTCGAATCCAACCATCGAGATTTCTTCTTTGGTTGCCATATTGCGTTCCTTTCACATATGAACCAACGGAGAGCATCGCGTCCGGGCATACGCGCTGCGCTGTGTATGACAGAAACAATAACATTCAAACAAAAAGGAACAATGCAAACCGTTATTTCGAGCCGTGAACGGTCTTTTTTCGCCCGTGAACGGTTTCCAAACCATTTCGAACAATATCAAACATGATTAGCGTAAACCCAAACAGGACCGCACCCTAACGCAAATCGCGCACCGTATCGCCCTCTACGAGCACGCCGGGGATCAGCATGTGCTCCACGCCAGACGCAACCTCCTCGGCACCGGCGATCTTATCGACTGCCCACATGCCGACACGCTTGTTGTCAAAGCGCACAGTGGCCAGGCGACGATCGGGCACGATGTCGCCCAGACTGTCATCAACACCCACCACGCTCACGTCCTCGGGCACGTGCTTTCCGCGCGACTCGAGTCCGCGAATGCAGCCGTAGGCCATGGCGTCGTTGGAAGCATAAATAGCCGTACAGGTCGGATCGTCCGCCAGAGCCTGACCGGCAGCATACCCGCTCTGTGCCGTCCAATCGCCACGAACGAGTCGCGGTGGCTCAATGCCATGCGCGCGCAATGTCTCGCGCCACCCCTCCTCGCGCTGCATGCCCGAAAGCGAGCGCTCGGGACACGAGATAAAGTGCACGGTCTTGTGTCCCTGCCCCAGCAAGTACTCGACAACCTGGCGTGAGCAATCGAGCTGATCGTTATCGACCGTCGAGCACAGTGGGTGCTCCAGCATGGTAACGAGCACCGTCTGCATACCGGGCAGCGGCTCAAAGGTGCCAAAGTCCGCCGGCATGCGGTTCATGATCACAACCATGCCGTCTACCGGCAGCGCGCCCATACGCGATGATGCGCTCTCGAGGGTATAGGGATGTCCATCTACTTTAGTGAGGGTGATGGCGTAGCCGTGCTTATCGGCGGCGGCGGCAAAGCCCTCCATACGGTCGAGGTTGCCAGTACCGGTAATGTTGAACATGGCGACACCGACGGTCTTAAACTTGCCACGGCGCAGCGATCGACCGGCAAAATTGGGGCGATACCCCAGCTCGCGCATGGCGGCACGCACGCGTTCCTTGGTCTCGGGGCGCACGCTGGGCGAATCGTGCACGGTGCGCGAGACCGTCTGCTCCGAGACGCCCGCGAGGCGCGCTACGTCTTTGACGGATACCGATTTTTTAACAGCGGCCATAGGTCGATCTTTCTATGTCAACGATGCCATTGGTGGCACCTTGCGCAGTCATTTTTAACGCCTTCAAGTATATCCAACGCCTCCCCCACCATACGCTCACCACCCAAAACCTACCGTTCACCGACATTTTTGCTTCCCCGAACGGCTTTTGTCGACCAAATGTTAACGTTGCCATTGTGCAAACACAGAGCCACCGGGCGGCTCAAACGTTTACGCGTAAGGAATCGACGGTTCGCAGGCACAGGAACCACCGGTTCGCGTCTTTTTTTGTGTCGCAAAATGGCAACGTCAACATTTTGGCAACCGGACGCCAAAAGCTACCATCGTTGCTAACCCACCGACTCTTAGGAGCATTGCATGGAGCGACTCATCGCCATCATCGAAAAGGGCCAGCCCTTTTTCAACGCGATCGCCCGCAACAAGTACCTCAAGGCGATCCGCGACGGCTTTATCTCCGTCATCCCCATCATCATCTTCTCGTCCATCTTCTGCCTGGTAGCCTCGGTCCCCAACATCTGGGGTTTCTACTGGCCCGATGACATCAACAACGCCCTGTGGAAGTGCTACAACTACTCCATGGGCATCCTGGCCATCGCCTGCGCCGCCACCACGGCCAAGCACTTCGTCGACGCTCAGAACCGCGATCTGCCCAAGAACAACCAGATCAACTTCATCTCGTGCATGTGCGCGGCCATCATCGGCTTCTTGCTCCTTTCGAGCGACACCATCGCCACGGACGCTGCCAGCGGTTTCAACACCACCTACCTTGGTTCCAAGGGCCTGCTGACCGCTTTCATCGCTGCGTTTGTGACCGGCATCATCTACAAGTTCTTCATTAAGCGCAACATCACCGTCAAGATGCCCGAGCAGGTTCCGCCCAACATCTCGCAGACCTTTAAGGACATCATCCCCTTCTCCGTCTGCATCACCGTCTTTTGGGTTTTTGACATCGTCTTCCGCGCTGCTTTTGGCTTCTGCTTTGCCCAGGGCGTCATCCAGGTGTTCCAGCCCCTGTTCACCGCTGCCGACGGCTACATCGGCCTCGCTGTGATCTACGGCGCCATGAGCCTCTTCTGGTTCGTGGGCGTCCACGGCCCCTCGATCGTCGAGCCCGCCATCGCCGCCGCCCTCGTTGCCAACATGACCGACAACCTGGCTGCGTTCCAGGCTGGCCAGCACGCTTCCGCTGTCCTGACCCAGGGTGCCCAATACTTCGTCGTCTGCATGGGCGGCACCGGCGCCACGCTCGTCCTGGTCTTTATGTTCTGCTTCCTGGCCAAGTCTCAGGAGATGCGCGCCGTCGGTAAGGCTGCCATCGTCCCGGTCTGCTTTGCCGTCAACGAGCCGCTGCTGTTCGCCGCGCCCATCGTGCTCAACCCCGTCTTCTTTGTCCCGTTTGTCTTTGCCCCGATCGCCAACATCTGGATCCTCAAGATCTTTATCGACTTCTTGGGCATGAACGGCTTTATGTACACCCTGCCCTGGACCGTCCCCGGCCCCATCGGCACCATCATGGGCCTGGGCTTCCAGCCGCTCGCCTTTGTGATGCTCGCCCTTATCCTGGTCGTCGACTTCGTTCTGTACTACCCGTTCTTCCGTGCCTATGACGCCCAGAAGTGCGCCGAGGAGGCCGAGATCTCCCAGGAGGAGCTCGCCGCCAAGAACGCCGAGAAGGCCGCCAAGCTCAACGATGCCTTCCAGGGCAAGGCCGACGCCAAGAGCGTTGCCGCTGGCGCTGCTGCCGAGGCCGTGAAGGTCGACGCCCCCGCCGCTTCTGCAGCACCCGCTGCCGAGGCAACGACCGCCAGCGACCTCAACGGCAAGCGCGTGCTCGTGCTCTGCCAGGGTGGCGGCACCTCGGGCCTGCTCGCCAACGCGCTGGCCAAGGCCGCCAAGGAGCGCGGCATCAATCTTGAGACCGCTGCCGAGGCATACGGCAACCACGTTGACATGCTCCCCGACTTTGACCTAGTCGTCCTGGCCCCGCAGGCCGCGAGCTACCTGGCCGACCTGCAGAAGGACTGCGAGCGCGTGGGCAACAAGTGCGTCGCCTGCCGTGGCAAGCAATACATCGAGCTCTCCCAGAACGGCGATAAGTCTCTCGCCTTCGTGAGTGAACAGCTCTCTAAGTAAGTAACGCTCAGGGCCAGCCGACCATCCAAGACCGGCTGGCCCTTCGATTTAGACGATTGGATCATCATGTCCGTTAACCCTGCTAGCGTCACCAACCCGCCCGCGCAGTTTCCCGAGGACTTTGTCTTTGGCGGCGCCACTGCTGCCTACCAGGTAGAGGGCGAGACCCGCACTCACGGTAAGGGCAAAATCGCTTGGGACGACTTCCTGGAGGCCCAGGGCCGCTTCTCCCCCGACCCCGCTTCGGACTTCTACAACCAGTACCCCGTCGACCTGGAGCTGTGCGAGGAGTTCGGCATCAACGGCATTCGCCTCTCCATCGCCTGGAGCCGCATCTTCCCCAACGGTACCGGCGAAATCAACCCCGAGGGCGTGCAGTTCTACCACGATCTCTTCGCCGAGTGCCATAAGCACCACGTTGAGCCGTTCGTCACGCTGCATCACTTCGACACGCCGCTGCCCCTCTTTGAGAAGGGCGATTTCCTCAACCGCGAGACCATCGACGCCTTTGTGGACTTTGCCACCTTCTGCTTTAAGGAGTACGCCGACCAGGTGACCTACTGGTTCACCTTTAACGAGATCTGGGCCGACGCCTCCAACACCTACATCGAGGGCACCTTCCCCGGTGGCGTCAAGGCGCATCTGGCCGAAGCCTTCCAGTGCGAGCACAACATGATGCTCGCCCACGCCAAGGCAGTACTGGCCTTCCACAACGGTGGTTTTAAGGGCAAGATCGGCGTCATTCAGTCGTTGGAGTTTAAGTATCCGCTCAACGAGAACGACCCCGCCGACATCAAGGCCGCCAACAACGAGCACGTGCTGCAAAACCAGTTCTTGCTCGACGCCACCTTCCGCGGCGACTATGCGCCCGACACCCTCGAGTGCGCCAACCGCCTGGCTGCCGTCTCGGGCGGCACCATCGAGATCCTAGACGAGGATCTGGAAATCATGCGCGAGGCCGCGCTCTACAACGACTACCTGGGCGTTAACAACTACCAGTGCCGCTTCTTGAAGGCTTACGACGGCGAGAACGACCTGCACCACAACGGTACGGGCGAGAAGGGCACTGGCCGCTGGCGCGTTAAGGGTATTGGCGAGCATGTGAACAAGCCCGGCGTCCCCACCACCGACTGGGACTGGATCATCTATCCCGAGGGCCTGTTCGATCTGCTCGTCTACATTAAGCAGCGCTACCCCAACTACAAGCAGATCTTCATCACCGAGAACGGCATGGGCTACAAGGACCCCTACAAGGACGGTTTTGTGGACGATCAGCCGCGCATCGACTACATCGAGCAGCACCTGCGCTGGTTGCTCAAGGCCATGGAGGTGGGCGTCAACGTGGGCGGCTACTTCCTGTGGAGCCTGCAGGACCAGTTCTCCTGGACCAATGGCTACAACAAGCGCTATGGCTTCTTCTACGTTGACTTTGAAACCCAGAAGCGCACGCCCAAGGCAAGCGCCTACTGGTATAAGCACGTGGCGCAGACCCGTCGTCTGGACTAGTGACTGGCGGGGTTGCCCGCTCACATAACCTGTCCCCATTTCTCAGCCGGGGGCGGCACGTCACACGGCGCGCCGCCCCCGGCCTTTTTGGGCGGTTCGGGGTCCGTTTGTCTCAATCTGTAACATCTAGCCGAGTTTTTGGGTCCTAGCTGTTACAGATTGAGACGAACAGGATTGCTCTTTCCGAAGAATCTAAATCTGTAACACGTAGCCCGCTTTTGACCGTCTACCTGTTACAAATCGAGACAGACGGAGTAGGACCTAACCCCGTATGTCCCTAACAGTCGAGCGTTCGACCAGCGTGCTCGGCACATGAATCGCCTCGATAGACGAGCTCTCTCCAATCGCCGCCTCAAACGCAAGCTTACCGACACCGCGCAAATCAAATCGCAGCGTCGTCAGCCGATTGTGAGGAACAAGTCCCTCGAGTGCGTCGTCGATACCAACCACGCTCACGTCGTCGGGCACGGACAGGCCCGCGTTCTCGAGCGCGGCGATAACGCCCAGCGCCATCTGGTCATTTGCCGCAAGCACGGCAGTCGGCGTCTGCGACCCGCCGGCAAGCACCTCGGCCGCAATCCGCTCGCCCATGGCGTACCCACTGTCCGCACTCCAATCGCCACGCAGCATCGGAGCGGCATCGACATGAGCACGACCCAGCGTATCGCGCCAACCGGCCTCACGAAAACGCGAGGAAATCGAGTTTTCCGGACCCGCCACAAACCGCATATTCGAGTGACCATGTTCCAGCAGATAATTGGTCAACAGCTCGCACGAACCATACTGGTCGGAGTCGATCGTCGTGCAGCGCGGATGCGCATACATGGACAGGATGACCGTTCGCACTCCCGGCTGGGGAACAAACTCCTCAAAATCGGGAGCCATGCGGTTCATGTTGAGAATCATGCCGTCGACGGGTCGCTCGACCATGCGGCGCGAGGCATCGGCAAGTGCATAGGGCTTGTCGCTGCCCATCTCGATCATAGTGACGGCAAAATCATGCTCGCGCGCCGCTTGCATGATACCCTCGAGCGTCGCCAGGTTACCGACACGTGTGATGTTGTACATGCACAGGCCAATAGAACGATACGACCCGCCGCGCAACGCCGCTCCAGCAAAATTGGGACGAAAGCCCAGCTCTTCCATGGCGGCCAGCACACGCTTGCGCGTCTTTTCCGTCACGTTGGGCATACCGTTGACCACGCGAGACACAGTCTGGCGGCTCACGCCAGCGAGCGCCGCAACCTCTGCCGCGCTCGCCGAACGACCATTCCTTGTCTGCTGATCCATGCCTTCCACGCTAACCTGCTTCCCAACTATTCCCCGCGCCCATGGCGCATCGTACATACATTGATAACGTGCTCATGATACCCGAGCCATATACCACAACATGAAAACTTCTGTCAATCAAAACCGCTTACCGAACAAATACAACCGTTCGCAGCTGTTTGAAGTTGTTTTGTTTCTATACATCCCAGCCGGATGTTAACGTGCTCATTGTCAAATGTTCACGTGCTCATTTTGGTTCTAATCATTTTAAGATAGTGTTTATCGGGCTTTTTCACCGCTGAACGCTAACCAGGGAGCCTCCTGAGCGCAAACGCACAATATCGAACAGCGAGACGAGAGGATGTATGCATATGTCTTTGCTAAACCGCGTACAGCAGCTGCCGAAGGGCTTTGTTTGGGGCGCCGCAACCGCCGCGTACCAAACGGAAGGTTCCACGAAGGTGGCAGGCAAGGGTAAGACCATGTGGGACGATTACCTTGTCGCCCAGGGTCGCTTTTTGCCCGACCCGGCCAGTGATTTCTACAACCGCTACGAGGAGGATATCCGCCTTTCTGCCGAGCATGGACTCAACGCCATTCGTGTGTCCATCGCCTGGACCCGCATCTTCCCCAACGGCGACGATGCCGAACCCCTCGCCGAGGGCGTTAAGCACTACCACGAGCTGTTCGCCTGCTGCAAAAAGTATGGCGTCGAGCCCTATGTGTCCCTGCATCACTTTGACTCCCCCGCCGCCCTGTTCAACCAGGGCGACTGGCTCAACCGCAAGACCGTCGACGCCTATGTGCGCTATGCCGAGTTCTGCTTCCGCGAGTTCCGCGAGGTCAAGAATTGGTTCACCATCAACGAGCTCATCAGCCTCTCGCACTCCCAATACATCCAAGGCAACTTCCCGCCCAACCATCACTTTGATGTGACGAGCGGCATCCAGAGCCAGCACAACGAGCTCGTTGCCCACGCCCGCGCCGTCAACCTGTATAAGGATCTTGACGAGACCGAGCACCTGGGCGGACGCATTGGCATGGTCAACGTCCTGACGCCGGCATATCCTGCCACAGACTCGCCCGCCGACCAGCACGCCGCCGACCTGTACAACGCCTTCTACACCGACTTCATCATGGACGGCGCCTTCCTGGGTCACTACTCCGCGCGCACCCTCTCACTCATCAACGAGATTCTGCGTGCCAACAACGCCACGCTTACGGTTGAGGACAGCGACATGGAGGAGCTCGCCAAGGCGGCGCCCCGCAACGATATGTTCGGCCTCAACTACTATCAGTCGGCGTTTATCGCCGCCTACGATGGCGAGTCAACCAACAGCTTTAACGGCACCGGAGACAAGGGCACCTCGTGCTTTAAGTTTAAGGGCGTCGGGCAGCAGGTCGATATGCCGGGTATCCCCACCACCGACTGGGATTGGCTCATCTACCCGCAAGGCCTCTACGACACGCTCAAGCACATCAGCGCCACCTATCCCAACCTCCCCGTCATCTATATCACCGAAAACGGCCTGGGCCACAAGGACCCCGAGCCCGACGCAAACGGCATCGTCGCCGATCCCGAGCGCATCGACTTTGTCGACCAGCACATGGAGAAGGTGCTCCAGGCGCGCGCCGAGGGCGTCGACGTCCAGGGCTACTTTATCTGGAGCCTGCAGGACCAGTTCTCGTGGGCCAATGGCTATAACAAGCGCTACGGCCTGTTCTACATCGACTTCGACACGCAAAAACGCTACATCAAGCAGTCGGCACTCTGGTACAAGGAGCTCGCCGACACTATGGCGGACGCGCAGTAGCGCATCGCCTCGCTTTCCCCCGAGAAGGGAGCGGCCCTATGCGATACAAACCCAGCCGCCCCCCTCTCTCCCCCTGGGACCGGCCCCGCCTGCACCCGGGCTTTTAGCAAGCGGGAGACCATATAGGTTTTCAACGTCCATGCCATTAAGATTTCATGCAAAGAGGAGCGTGAACTATGGAATCGATCGTTAAGTTCTTGGAGAAAGGTCAGCCGTACTTCGACAAGGTCTCTAAGAACATCTACCTTCAGGCCATTAAAGACGGCTTTTTGGCAGCAATGCCCATCATCCTGTCTTCTTCTGTCTTCCTGCTTATTTCGACCCTGCCGGGCGTTGTCGCCACGGTCGGCGGCTTTACGCTGCCCGACTGGTGGAACGTCGACGTCGTGAACTTCTGCAACAAGGTTTACAACTTCACGATGGGTGTCGTGGGCATCATGGTCGCCGGCACCACCGCAAGCGCGCTGACCGGCTCCAAGAACCGCCGCATGCCTGCCGGCAAGGCCATCAACGCCACGAGCACCATGGTCGCCGCCATGTGCGCTATGCTCATCTTGGCCGTTACCCAGACGAGTGCCAAGATCGACGGCGCCGATGTCTCGGTGTTCTTTACCGACAACATGGGCACCAAGGGCCTGCTGAGCTCCTTTGTCGCCGCATTTGCCACGGTCAACATCTATGCCTTCTGCATTAAGCGAGACATCACCATCAAGCTGCCCAAAGAAGTCCCCGGCGCCATCGCCCAGAACTTCCGCGACATCTTCGCCTTCAGCTTCTCCATCCTGTTTGTCGCCGTCATCGACGTTATCTGCCGCACCTGCTTGGCCGTCCCGTTTGCCAACGTCATCTCCACGCTGGTGAGCCCGCTGTTCGCCGCTGCCGATTCCTACGCCGGCCTCGCCCTCATCTGGTTCATGATCCCTCTGTTCTGGTTCATGGGCATCCACGGCCCCTCGGTCGTTAAGCCTGCCCTCAACGCCGCGCTGTTTGGCAACATCACTACCAACCTCGCCACGCTGCAGGCCGGCGGTCACCCCGCCCTCGCCCTGACCGAGAACTTCGGTAACTACATCGGCGAACTCGGCGGCACCGGCGCCACGTTCATTGTCCCGATCATCTTCCTGCTCTTTATGCGCTCCAAGCAGCTCAAGGCCGTCGGCAAAGCCTCTGTCGTACCCGTGATGTTCGCCGTCAACGAGCCGCTGCTGTTCGCCGCGCCCATCATCCTCAACCCGTACTTCCTGATCCCGTTCCTGTTTGCCCCCGTGGCCAACGTCCTCATTGGTAAGTTCTTCATCGACTTTTTGGGCATGAACGGCTTTATCTATGCCATGCCGTGGGCACTCCCCGGACCGATCGGCACCTTCATCGACACCAACTTCCAGCCGATCTCTCTGGTCCTGGTTGTCGTCCTGCTGGTCGTTGACTTCTTGATCTACTACCCGTTCTGCAAGGCCTACGACAACGTCCTGTGCAAGCAGGAGGCCGAGACCCTGGCCGAAGAAGAGGCCGAGGAGACCAAGGCCGTCAAGACCGCTGCCGCCCCCGCCGTTGAGGCTCCTGTTGTCGAGACCGCTTCTGCCACCGAGGCCTCCGCAGCTCCGTCCGCCCTTAAGGGCAAGGATCTGAGGGTTCTGGTTCTGTGCGCTGGCGCCGGCACCTCTGCACTGCTCGCCAACGCGCTTAAGGAAGGCGCCGACGAGCTGGGCATCGACATTACCGCCAACGCCGGTGCCTACGGCAGCCACTACGCCATCATGGACCAGTACAACGTCATCGTCCTGGCTCCGCAGGTTCGCACCTATTACAACGAGATGAAGGCCGACACCGACCGCCTGGGCATCACGCTGCTGTCGCCCAAGGGCAAACAGTACATCGACCTCACTAAGGATCCCAAGGGTGCCGTCGCCTGGATCGAGGAAAACCTCAAGGCATAAGACGCTGACGCCACCTGCCGCTCGCAGACAAAAAATGGCCCATGCATCGATGCGTGATGCGCGGGCCATTTTGTTTAGACCGCACCCGCCCTCCTGTTCATCTCAATCTGTAACATCTAGCCGAGTTTTTGGATCCTAGCTGTTACAGATCGAGGTGAACGCACAGGCCAAGCCAAAAATCTCAATCTGTAACATGTAGACCGCTTTTGACCGTCTAGTTGTTACAGATCGAGACAAACGGAATAGGCCGAGCACGTCTACGCCCGCAAGTCCTTTACGCTGGAACGCTCGACCAACACGCCCGAGACGAGCGTACGGCTTCTGGAGCTCGGAGCTTCCAGACCCGCGACGACCTCGTTGAGCGCACGGATGCCCAGTTCGCGGTGGCGAAACTTCACCGACGTCAGAATCGAGTTGGGAATCGTCTTGTAGAGCTCATCGTCGAAGCCGATCACGGACACGTCGTCGGGCACATTGAGCCCTTTGTCACGTAGAGCCATCATCACGCCGTTTGCCATGCAGTCGTTAGCAGCGAGGACCGCCGTGCAATCGGGCTTATCGGCAAGCGCAAGGCCCGCGGCATAGCCACTATCCGCATTCCAATCGCCTTGCAGAGGCTCGGGCGGCTCAATGCCACGTGCCTCGAGTGCCGCTCGCCAACCTTTCATACGGCACTGGCTCGACAGTGACTCTTTCTTACCAGAGACGAAGTACACGTTCTTGTGCCCGTGGTTCAAGAAGTACTCGCACGCCATGCGCGCGCCGCCCTCTTGGTCGTCACTGACGGTAGAGCAGGTAGGATGTTCCATCGGTGTGATAATCACCGTCTTGAGGTCTTTCGGCGCCTCAAAGGTATCAAAGTCATCGACCATCTGGCGCAGGTTGAAAATCATGCCGTCGACGGGGAGCTGCGACATTCTACGCGCCGCTTCGGCAAGGGTCATCTTCTCCCCCGCCCGCTTTTTGATCATCGTAAGAGCAAAGCCTCGCTCTTCGGCGGCATCGGCGATACCGTCGATCATGTCCACGGCACCGCCCGACAAGTGGAACAGCACGACGCCGATGCACCCGTAACGGCCCAACTTGAGCGAACGCGCGGCAAAGTTGGCTCGAAACCCGAGCGCCTCCATGGCCGAATGAACCTTATCGCGTGTCGACTCTCGCACGCTATCGGGCTCGTTAATCACGCGCGAAACCGTCTTGAGAGAAACACCAGCGGCAATCGCCACATCATTCATTGAGACATTTTTCTTGCCCATCGTTGCCACTGCTTCTCCAGTCGGTTTTACATCGCTTGTTTTTTGTGTTCTAGCATATACTACCTGCCTGACTGATAAATCAACCGTTTACCGGACAATATCGACCACTCACCCGTATATCCTTGTTGCTCTTCCAAAAATGTCTTACGTTGTCATTAACGAAATGACAACGTTGTCATTTCGCAATGCCTTCCTTACGCAGGAAGGTTTCCGGGCAGTCCTGACCATCCATCGACGACCAGTTCCATCCACATGCATCGCGCATCAAGTAGCAAAGGAGCTTTATGGACGCCATCGTAAAGATGCTCGAAAAGCATCAGCCGTTCTTTGAGAAGATCTCGAGGAACATCTACCTCCAGGCTATTAAGGACGGATTCCTTGGGTGCATGCCCATCGTCCTCACCTCTTCGATCTTTCTGCTCATTGCCACCCTTCCCGGCGTAGTCGGCATCACGCTGCCCCAGCCGCTCATCGACTGGTGCAACAAGCTGTACAACTTCACCATGGGCGTCATGGGCATCATGGTTGCCGGCACCACCGCCAAGAACTTCACGGCTTCCATGAACCGTCGCATGCCCGCCGGCAAGGTGCTCAACGACGGCTCCACCATGGTTGCCGCCCAGTGCAGCATGCTGCTGCTCGCTGTTACGCAGTTCACCACCAAGCTCAACGGCTCCGAGCTTTCGGTCTTCGACTGCACCAGCATGGGCACGCGCGGTCTGTTCTCGGCCTATATCGCCGCGTTCATCACCGTGTGGGTCTACAAATTCTGCGTCTCGCGCGATCTGACCATTAAGCTGCCCAAGGAGGTCCCGGGCGCCATCGCTCAGAACTTCCGCGACATTATCCCCTTTGGCGGCGCCGTCATCATCTGCGGCATCATCGATGTCGCCGTGCGCAACCTCATGGGCGTTCCGTTCTCCGAGCTGCTTATCAAACTGCTCTCTCCGCTCTTTACCGCTGCAGAAACCTATCCTGGCCTTATCCTTATCCAGGCAGCCACCGCGTTCTTCTGGTTCATCGGCGTCCACGGCCCTTCGATTGTCCAGCCGGGCATCGACCCCATCCGTCTTGCCAACCAGGCCGAGAACCTGCAGGTTCTGCTGGCCGGTGGCCACCCCGCCCACTCCCTCACCTTTAACATGTCGCTCGTGGGTGAGTTCGGCGGCACCGGCGCCACCTTCATCGTGCCGCTCCTGCTGATTCTCTTTATGAAGTCCAAGCAGCTCAAAGCCGTCGGTAAGGCCTCGATTGTTCCTGTTGCCTTCGCCGTCAACGAGCCGCTGCTCTTTGGCGCGCCGATGATCCTTAACCCCTACATGCTCATCCCCTTTGTTGCCGCCGGCTGCGTCAACGTGAGTGTTGCCAAGTTCTTTATCGATAACGTGGGCATGAACGGCTTCTCCTTCGTGGTGCCTTGGGCTACCCCTGCCCCCATCGGCATCTTCATCACCACGAACTTCCAGCTTATCGCCCTGGTGTTTGTCGCGATCATCATCTTGCTGGACGCCATCATCTACCTGCCGTTCTTGAAGGCATACGATAAGCTGCTCTGCGACCAGGAGGCCGAGCGCGCCGCCGAGCTGGGTCTCGAGTCCGATGGTGCTGCCACCATCGCCGCCAGCACCTCTGCGCCCGCTGTCGAGCAGACCACCGCTGCCGCCGGCAGCAAGCCTGTCGCCGATCAGCCCGAGCCCGCTGCCGATGCATCCGCCAAGAAGGATGTCGATGGCCTGAAGGTCCTCGTCCTGTGCGCCGGCGCCGGCACCTCTGCCATGCTCGCCAACGCCATCAAGGAAGGTGCCGCACAGACCGGAGAGAACATCGCTTCCTCCGCAGGCGCCTATGGTCAGCACACTGCCATCATGGATCAGTACGACGTCATCGTGCTCGCCCCGCAGGTTCGTAGCTACTACAACGACATGAAGGCCGACACCGATCGTCTGGGCATTAAGCTGCTCGCTCCCCGCGGTAAGGAATATATCGACCTTACTCGCGACCCCGCTGGCGCCATCAAGTGGCTCCGCGAGAACCTCGACTAGTTCCTCCCTCTGTTGGTGCCCGGATCCCCAGTTCGGGCACCTCTCCCTATTCGAATCCCACAGAAAGGATGACTCATGACCAACCCCATGCAGTTCCCCGACGGCTTTGTGTTTGGCGGCGCCACCGCTGCTTACCAGGTTGAGGGCGAGACCCGTACGCACGGCAAGGGCAAAGTGCCCTGGGACGATTTCCTGGCAGCCCAGGGTCGCTTCTCCCCCGATCCCGCAAGCGACTTCTACAACAAGTACCCGGTCGATATCGACCTGTGCCAGCGCTTCGGCATCAACGGTATTCGCGTCTCCATCGCTTGGAGCCGTATCTTCCCCAGTGGCACCGGCGAGATTAACCCCGAGGGCGTCGCCTTCTATCACGAGCTTTTCGCCACCTGCAATAAAGCCGGCGTTATCCCCTATGTCACGCTCGATCACTTTGATACGCCCGAGGCCTTTTACCAGAACGGCGGCGAGGGCTTCCTGACGCGCACGACGATCGACGCCTTTGTCGAGTACGCCAAGTTCTGCTTTGCCGAGTTCACCGAGGTCAAGCACTGGTTTACCTTTAACGAGATTCCCGCGACCGCCGAGGGCAGCTTTATCGTCGGCAACTGGCCGCACGGCGAGAAGTATCGCCTGGACAAGGCTTTTCAGCTCATGCACAACATGATGGTGGCCCACGCCAAGGCTGTCGTCGCCTTCCATGAGGGCGGCTTTGAGGGCGAGATCGGCATTGTCCAGAACCTGGAGCCCAAGTATCCCCTCGATCCCAACAACGCCGCCGACTGCGAGGCAGCTCGCATGGCCGACGTCATCAACAACCGCTGGGTACTCGACGCCACCTTCCGCGGCCACTATGCAGCCGACACCATGGAGGCTGCGACCAAGCTGGCCCATATCGCCGGCGGCGAGCTCGACGTCCGCGACGAGGACATCGCCGCGCTGACCGCCGCGCTCCCCTACAACGATTGCCTGGGCGTCAACACCTACAAGTGCCAGTTCCTGCGTGCCGCCGAGGGCGAAAACGACATCAACCACAATGGCACCGGCGACAAGGGCTCCTCGCGCTGGTTCCTCAAGGGCGTGGGCGAGTCATGCGTGCGCGAAGGCGTACCCACCACCGATTGGGACTGGATTATCTATCCCGAGGGCCTCTACGACCTGCTGCTCCGCATTAAGAACGATTACCCCAACTACAAGAAGATCTACATCACCGAGAACGGCATGGGCTATAAGGACGACTTTGAGGACGGCTTTATCGACGACGCCCCTCGCATCGACTACATGCGTCAGCATCTCGCGTGGATCCTCAAGGCAATCGACGGCGGCGTGAACGTCGACGGTTACTTTGTGTGGTCGCTGCAGGATCAGTTCTCCTGGACCAACGGCTATAACAAGCGTTACGGCCTGTTCTACATCGACTTTGAGACCCAGAAGCGCTATCCCAAGGCGAGCGCGTACTGGTACAAGAACGTCGCGGAGACCGGCCTGCTCATGGCCTAACTTTTGCCGCATACCCCCTGTCGGCCGCATGCGAATCCCTCCACGGGTTCGCATGCGGCCTTTTTGTTTTGGCTCGGCCCTGAGCGGGCCGTTCGTCTCGATTTGCAACATCTAGCAGGGATTTTCGGTCTTAAATGTTACAGATCGAGACAAACAGAACGCCCGAGCAGAAATATCTAGATCTGTAACACGTAGCCCACTTTCGACCGTCTAACTGTTACAGATCGAGACAATAAGATAGTCAAATCCAAACTTTCCAAGCAGTTATGAAGCATAGTTTCTAGTTTTCGGTATCACGAACATACTTTCGGTATCATTTAATGATATTATGATATCGAAAGTATGTTCGTGATACCGAAAGGAGCCGCATGCGCCAGTTCGATTACACCACAGTCCCAGCGGAACTCGAAGCAACTCCAATCACCAACCTCCTCCTCTCGATACGCGAGCATAAAGGCCGTCAGCTTGCTCTGAGTCAAGTCAAACCCGAGCTTCTATCGTCCCTAATGGAGGAGGCTAAGATCCAAAGCACCCGATCCTCCAACGGACTTGAAGGAATTGTTACCACCCAAAAAAGACTCAAAGCGATCATGGCGTATTCCGCCAAGCCAAGCTCCCGCGCAGAGGAAGAAATCGCTGGATACCGAGATGTGCTGTCGCTTATTCACGAGCAACACGATTCCATTCCCGTAACGCCATCGGTCATTCTGCAGTTGCATCGTGACCTCATGGCGCACACGGCAATCTCGTATGGAGGCCATTGGAAAGATGGCGATAACGAAATCGTCTCCATTGACGATCAAGGCAATCGATTTGTGCGCTTTAGGCCGCCTTCGGCCCTAGCAACCCCCGGACTTATCGAAGAAGCCTGTCGGTCCCTCAACGACGCCTTATCTCGTCAAGTTTGCGACCCCCTCCTTATATCATTCCGCTTCATCTTCGATTTTGTCAGCATTCATCCCTTCAACGATGGCAATGGCAGGATGAGCCGGCTCCTTACAACGCTGCTACTCGAAAAGACTGGATACGACGTTGCGCGTTACATCAGCATCGAACGACTTATTGAAGACAACAAGGCGCTCTACTACAACGCCCTCGCTGCAAGCTCCATTGGATGGAATGAAAATCAAAACACCGAAGCACCCTTTATCCGTTTCATGCTCGGAACAACCCTGGCCGCCTACCGACAGCTCGAGCAGCGTACCTTAATTGAATCAAGCACTCGTCCCATGTCGAAGCAAGCGCGCATCGCCGTTCTATTTCAACAGAGACCCGGCGTCATTAAGAAATCCGACATCCGATCCAACTGCCCCGATATCAGCGAGGTTACCGTTAAACGAACCCTCGGTCAGCTTGTTAGTTGCAGCGCAATCGAAAAAACAGGAGCGGGTCGTTCGACGGGCTACATACTCAAAGACGTCCATGCTCTAGAACTATTCTTGCAATCCACAATACCCGATAGCGAGGCCGCAATAACAAAAGAGGCTCCAAAGGATAAGCTCCTTGAACGTGTAAACCACGCCGAGGATGAAAGCAGAAAGGGGCTCTATGAAGACTACGATTCATTCTCAAGGGACATAGAGACGAAATACGGAGTCTAGTCATATCCCAGAATAGTCTCATCCTTGTTGCCCAAAGTCATTTACGCGTCATTTTAAAGCGGTACCCCTGCGCCGGCAGGGGGGGGCAGAAGTATCGCCTGCCGATCCTGCTGGAGTCGGCAATCAGATAGCGCGTATCGGCCTTGCTAAAGGCGAGCTGCTGGATGCGGTCCTCGTCCATGTTGGACGTGGACACGTCGCCGTCCAGAATGCCGTTGGCACCGATAAACGCCGTGTCAATCCCTAGTGTGCGCAGGGTATCCTCGGCCATGGGGCCCGCAAAGGCGGCGGTGCGGCGACGGTACATGCCGCCCACCAGGCACAGCTCGCAATCCTCGCGCGCCTCGAGCAGGCTAAAGGCCGAAAGCGAATTGGTCACATAGATGGAAGGCAGTTTGTCGATGACTCGGAGAGCGCCAATGCGATCTCACGACGGTTGCGCTCATTGTCTCAATTAGATACTCAACGAAATACGGCCCCGCAGCTCAATAAGCTGCGGGGCCGTACCATACACCGACGAATCAACGACGAAGTGCATCCACTATTTGGCCAGCTCCTGAACGATCCAGTCAATTGCACCTTCGGGATCGTTGGTAAGGTCGATATACTCCTTGCCCCTTGTGGTGAGCAGTTTAATTCCAAGGCGATCGGTATCGGCCTTCATAGCGTCATAGTACATGCGTGCCTGGGGCGCCAGAACAATCACGTTGTACTGATCCATCGTCTCATAGTGGCTTCCGTACGCACCGGACTGAGAAACCAGATCGATACCCTTAGCAGCGGCACCTTCGCGAAGAGCATTTGCCAAGAGAGTCGAAGTGCCGGCACCCTGGCAAAGCACAAGCACGCGAATCTGCTCCGCCTTGCTCTTTACCGCCTCCAGAGCTTTTGCCGCATTTTCTTGTGCGGCAATAGCATCTGCATCCGAGGTTCCTGCAGCTTCCTTTGCGGACTCCTCCAAACAAAGCTGATGGTCATACGCCTTGCAGAACGGATAGTAAATCACAAAGTCAACGACCAACAGCACTGCCATCAATACGAGAGAACGCAGATCGAGACCCGTGGTGAGGAACGCACCAATTGGGCCGGGAAGCGCCCACGGCATGGTATACATGGGGGCGTTCATTCCAATGACGTCAATGAAAAATTTACCGATAATGGCGTTGACCATAGGAGCCACTAGGAAGGGCACGAACATATAGGGATTGAGAACAATCGGCATACCGAAGATAACGGGCTCGTTAACTCCAAAAATCACCGGGATAATCGATGCCTTGCCCATGGCTTTAAGCTGCTTGGAGCGCATAAACATGATCAGGATAATAGGAACGATGAACGTGCAGCCAGAACCGCCCAGACCGCCGATGAAGCTTGTAAAGTCCTGCGTGAGAGCAATTGACGGGTGTCCACCTGCTTGGAAAACCTCAAGATTGGTAACGGTATTGCCGTAGAGCGCAGCATTGATCGGACTCATGACAACCGAAGCACCGTGGATACCCATAAATTGGAAAAGCGCGACCGCGCCTTCGATAAGCGCCATGCCAGGATAGGTGTCGACCGCGGAGAATAGCGGCGAGATGAGAGCGGATACCAAATTGGCGAACGGCACAGCAAGCAGCTTGCGGCTCGCAAGATCGATAAAAGCGCACGCAAGAATCGAAAACCCAAATGCAAAGATATCGCGAAAACTCTGCGCAATAGAGCCAGGGACCTCTTTGGGAAGCTTGATCGTCACATTATGGCTAATGCACACCTTATAGATATTAACGGTCAAGAATGCGGCTACGAACGCAGCGAGAAAACCCTTGGTTCCCATATAGCCGGTTTCAAAAACAGATGTATCTGCTCCGCCAATCGAGACAACATCGTTCGTCACCGATAGCAAGAGCATGCCGCACATGGCACAAACCATGCACGAGGTGGGGTTGAGAGATTTACCCGAAGGCATGCGACGGTTCATCGACATGGCAAGTGAGCTCGCCGTGGTGCCGGCCACCATAATGCCAAGAAGTCCCATGGTATATGCATAGATTTTATTGAAGAAATCCAGCACCTCAGACGGAAGCGTGATGCCTACATAGGCAGGGAGCGTCGAAAGAAGAAGGAACAGGCTCGAGAACAGCACAATTGGCATATTCGAGAGAAAGCCATCCTTAATCGCCACCAGATAAATGTTCCTCGAGATTTTGTCGAAGAGGGGCTGGTGTTTTTCAAGGAATTTGACGATAGCGTCCATAACACATCCTTTCATGATTCCCGGGCACACAACGATTTATCCGGACTCAACCGTCGTCGTCCCCGTTTGTATCCACTTATGTAAGTGAATACGTTCTTGTGCGAAATGTAATATCATTTGCGCGATTTGTCATAACCAATTCTTTTTCCGCTTTGTCGATATGTCAAGAATTCAAATACTTATTCGGTGAACGGTAGTTGATTAATATAAGGTTTTCCCAGCTAAAGGCTATTTTTTCCGAGTAGTACAATAAGTTTGCAACCGTTCACCGATTGGATATAACATATTGAATATATTGTTGTAACAATATTAGAGACAATGTCACAAGCCTGTCGTTCTAGTCAAAGGAAGTAACAATGCCCAAACGATTACTGAACATGTCCGCATCCGATTTTGCCGCCACGTCACCCATGGATCTAAAACAGGCAATTCTGGCTTCCGAGGGACGTACCATCATGGCGGAAAACGTACCCTCTTCCCAATTTCTCGGCGGCGTTACTAATGCAGAAATCGAACGTGCCGCAGGTGCCGACCTGCTTCTGTTTAACGCGCTCGATGTGTTCGATCCAGTTATTGCCGGTATTCCAGATGATCTCAATGAAAACCCGGTCACTTGGGTGAAGCGAGCATGCGGAAGGCCCATTGGCGTCAATCTGGAGCCAGTTGATAACGAGGCAGAGATGTCTGAATCCCGAACGGAAATCCCCATGGGTCGTCGCGTCTCTCCCAAGACCTTAGAAAAGGCTAACGAACTCGGATTTGATTTTATCTGCCTGACGGGCAACCCTGGAACCGGCGTCTCCAACGATGCAATCGCCCATTCGATTAAACTCTCCAAAGAGCATTTCAATGGCCTGGTCATAGCCGGAAAAATGCATGGAGCAGGCGTTGCGGAACCTGTCATGACGCTCGAAATTGCGCGCAAGTTTGTTGACCTCGGCGTCGATATCCTTCTCGTGCCAGCCCCCTACACCGTCCCTTGCTTCCAAGAAGCAGACCTGCGCGCCATCGTAGACTTTGTACGATCCCACAACGTAGGCAAGTCAATTGAAGAGAAGGTTCTCGTCATGGCGGCGAACGGGACGAGTCAAGACTCCTGCGACAGCGAGACCATTAAGAAAATAGGCCTTGCAGCAAAAGCAGCCGGCGCTGACCTCCAACATATCGGGGACTCCATGAACGGTATTTGCCTGCCCCAGAATATCTTCACGCTCGGACAAGCCCTTCGTGGATACAGGCATCAGATCGTCATGCTGAGCCGCTCTGTGATACGTTA
Source organism: uncultured Collinsella sp. (assembly GCA_902462065.1). GTDB lineage: Bacteria > Actinomycetota > Coriobacteriia > Coriobacteriales > Coriobacteriaceae > Collinsella. Next base: position 4,125 of record CABQAK010000002.1, on the reverse strand, counting down.
AGGTTACCTTGCCCACGTTACATCCCGACTGAGGCAACCATCAGGTATAACCAACATGCAAACTGAGGCTCTAATGCTCGATACACACGAAAAACGGCCACTCTATTTACAGCTCACCGACGCGCTGCTCAAGCAGATCGTCGATGAATATCAAGCAGACGATAAACTTCCAACAGAAATGGAACTCTGCGACGAATACGCCGTAAGCAGAACAACCGTCCGACTTGCCATGAGTGAGCTGGAGCGTCGTGGAAGTATCTATCGAATCCAAGGTAAGGGATCGTTTGTTGCACCGAAACGCGTTAGCGAGCTCAATTCACTTTTAGACTTTGACTTTGCAAGCCATTGCGATGGCGTTGATCCGGATGCCATCACCAAACATTTCGGCGGCCTCACATCAGGTCGTCCAATTTCCGTAATGATGCTCCAACAATTTGGATGTCAAAGTCGCGATGAAATTCAGCGTCTTGAATTGACCTACGAACTTGAAGGCAGCTTCATAGGCGCTGATACGTTCTTCATTTCAAAGTCGCGCGTTCCGAATAACCAGTTAGATTTTCAGGCATTTAGCAGAATCATGGACGACTTGTCCAAGTCTATCCAATCTGTTAGGGAAAGCTATAGAGCACGTCAGCTTAGCGATTCCGAAGCCAGTAATTATGGTGTTGCAAAACTTCCGGTCATCGAACTGACTCATTATGCTTACGACTCCGGAGGCAAACTAATCTCAATTGTCTGCCGCACCGTCTTAACTGGGCGGGTCCCTTATCAAAACTTTATTTTCAAGTCCTAATGTTCTTTTTCTTTTGTCTCGATCTGTAACACATAGCCGAGTTTTTAAGTCCTAACCGTTACAGATCGAGACAAACAAGGTAGACCACGCCGAATTGTCTCAATCTGTAACACTAAGACCGGTTTTGGACGTCTAGATGTCACAGATTGAGATGAATGCACAGGTCAATCCTCTCAATCTCAATCTGTAACAACTAGCTGAATTTTTCGGTCCTAGCTGTTACAGATCGAGACAAACGGAATAGGCCGAGCCAAAAATCTCGATCTGTAACATCTGACTCGCTTTTGGCCGCCTAGATATCACAGGTTGAGACAATTTGATAGTGGAGTCCTCATTTGCGCGTCATATCGCGTAGCGCTGACGCGCTGGTTTCCACAATGACAGGAGGTAAAAGTCCTCCCGCATCGCCCGTTGGCAATCCCGTAGCGCTAGCTAGCAAATGACCTGCGTATGCTCCTCGATGGCGGCACGATCTTCGGCGGCGATGCCCGGCTCGCACACCACGGCGTCCAGGCTGTCCAGACGGCAGAAGGTGTAGAAGTCGCGCTTGCCAATCTTGCTGGAATCGGCGATCAGATAGCGCGAGTCGGCCTTGCTAAAGGCGAGCTGCTGGATGCGGCCCTCTTCCATGTTAGACGTAGACACGTCGCCGTCCAAAATGCCGTTTGCGCCGATAAAGGCTGCGTCGATCCCCAGTGCGCGCAAGGTGTCCTCGGCCGTGGGGCCCACAAAGGCGGCAGTGCGGCGGCGGTACACGCCGCCCACCAGGCACAGTTCGCAGTCTTCGCGCGCCTCGAGCAGGTTAAACACCGAAAGCGAATTGGTCACAATGCGCAGGCGAAACGCCGGCAGCATCGAGGCCATCTGCTCAACCGTGGTGCCCGTGCCCAAAAAGATGGTCGAGCCTTCCTCGATAAGCTCCACAGAACGGCGCGCAATCTGCAACTTTTCCTCGGCATGCTTCGTGCGCTTTTCGCTGTGCGAATACTCATGGCGCAGCATAGCGTGTGGACGGCTCTGCGCACTGCGGGCTCCGCCGTGCACGCGCTCGATCTCGCCCAGGCTCGCAAGCTCCTCAAGGTCACGGCGGATCGTCATATCCGAGACACCTAACGCATCCGAAATCTCCTTGACCGAGACCGTTCCCTGTTCCTCGAGCAGCTGCCGAACCTTATCCTGTCGCTCCGCTTTAATCACGATGAGTCCTCGCTGTTCCACGCTCACGTCAATTCAAACAATAACGAACAAATTGTATCAGACTCGCGCGCGTCAGAAATGAACGCCCGCACAGCTCCAATCATCACTTTTTTGAGAAAAATACCCCCTGCTTTAGTGGGGTGTAGTGATAATCTCGCCTGTTCGCGCTACAGTTTGTCGGAAATACCTCGATGTTAGGAACCAAATGATCACTTCCGAGCTTTTCGGCACCGCGCCGTGCGGTACCCCCGTTCATCGTTACACCCTCAACGGGCCCGAGATCTGCGTTCGCATTATGGACTATGGCGCCACCGTGCTGGGTATCGATGTGCCCGACATCCCCGGCAACGTGCGCGATGTGGTGCTGGGCTTCGATAAGCTCGAGGATTACTTTGACAACCCCGCCTGCTTTGGCGCGACCATCGGCCCCGTGGCAAACCGCACCGCGGGCGCCACGATCACCATCGACGGCACGGACTGGCATATGCCGGCCAACGAAGGCGTCAACAACCTGCACAGCGATCTTGAGCACGGCCTGCACAAGCGCGTATGGGATGTTGAGCTCGACGAGGTCCACAATGCCGTGCGCATGACCACCTCGCTTGAGGATGGCGAGCTGGGCCTACCCGGCAACCGCACCTTTACGGCCGTGTTTACCGTGACGCGCACCGGCGTCTTTCGTGTCGAGTATGGCTGCGAGAGCGACCGCGCCACCTACGTGTCCATGACCAACCACACGTACTTTAACCTTGCCGGCCATAACGCCGGCATGGACTGTGAGCACTTCTTTGTCGCCAACGCTGCCCATTACCTGCCCATTAACGAGCAGAACATCCCCACCGGCGAGATCGCTCCGGTCGAGGGCACGCCGTTTGACTTCCGCGAGCTGCGTCCCGTCGCTCCCGGCATGGAGGCCGACGATCCGCAGATTAAGCAGGCCCGTGGCTACGATCACTGTCTGTGCATCGATGGCTATCAGTACGGCCGCAATCTGCGCCGCGCAATGCACGTCGAGGAGATGTGGACCGGTCGTGAGCTGGACTACTACACCACCGCCCCGGGCGTGCAGCTCTACACCGGCAACTGGCTGGGCGACGAGCACGCCAAGGACGATGCCAACTATGGTTGGGGCGCCGGCTTTGCCCTCGAGGCCGAGATGTACCCCGACACGCCGCACCAGCCGCTGTTCCCGCAGGGCATTGTGGGTCCGGGTCACCCCTACAGCAATATGATCGAATACCACTTTATGAGGCACTAGGCCCACAACGCGACATCTCGCACAGCAGCGCCCGCCGGCACCACCGCCGACGGGCGCTTTTTCATCTTTTGGGCGCATTTTCGCTGTGACTATATGAGTGGCATATCAAAACTATGCCCATTTACTACGTTTAGCCCGGGATGCTCGAGCATGCACCGGTTTTTGTTAAATTCGCGAGCCGTCTACCTGCAGTTTTGTTTTTCTCAAATTCGACATGCTCGGCGATAGCCGATCAAACGTAGTAAATGGGCATAGTTTTTAACAGGCGGCATCGCACGCGTCCCTCGCAAGGGCAAAATGATCCGTTTTCCTCCGTCCCCAAGGGATCAGTTGAACAGATTGCCGATGGGGTCGGGGGCGGAACTGGGGAGATAGCGGATTTCTAGCTCTATGCCGAGCTTTTGCAACTCTTTGAAGGCGGCGATGTCTGTATCGCCTACGGCAACGGCAGGCGTTGCAGAGCGCTTGCCCTCCCCCGCCCGCATATGGCCGATACTAATCTTGGTTATTGGCACACCGCCCTTAACCAGCGCGAGCGCATCGGAGGGTGAGGCCACCATGATCAGAATCCATTGACGCGGCGTTGCGGTATGAATGATGTCGATGGCCTTTTGTACCGAGAAAAACCGCGTCCAAACGCCTTCTGGCGCCGCCACCCTCATGGGTGCCCATTGGCGCGAATCTGCCGCGATCTCATCGTTGACGATTAGGACAAGGTTGGAACCCACGGCTTCGTTCCACAGCTCAACGTCTTGTCCGTAAATGAAACGGTCGTCGATACGTGTGAGAAGAATCTTGGGTTGAGTCATCGCTGCCCCATTCTGTTTGAGACCCGTAAGAGCAAGACATCACGCCTCTAATATTAGTGCATTTAAAG
>CABQAK010000001.1 GCA_902462065.1 uncultured Collinsella sp. | reverse complement strand
CGTCCTGGACAAGCTGACCTACGCCGGCAACCCCGAGAACATCGCCGGGCTGCCGTCGGACCGCGTGGAGCTCGTCGTCGGCGACATCTGCGACGCCGGGCTGCTGGACAGGCTGGTCCCCGGCCACGACGCGATCGTGCATTACGCCGCCGAGAGCCACAACGACAACTCCATCGCCGACCCCGAGCCGTTCCTGCGCACCAACGTGGAGGGCACCTTCCGCCTGCTGGAGGCCGTCCGCAAATACGGCGTCCGCTACCACCACGTCTCCACCGACGAGGTCTACGGCGACCTGGCGCTCGACGACCCGGCGAAGTTCACCGAGGAGACGCCGTATAAGCCCTCGAGCCCCTATAGCTCCACCAAGGCGAGTTCCGACATGCTCGTGCGCGCATGGACCCGCACCTACGGCCTGCACACCACGATCTCCAACTGCTCCAACAACTACGGCCCCTACCAGCACGTGGAGAAGTTCATCCCCAGGCAGATCACCAACATCGTCGACGGCGTGCGCCCCAAGCTCTACGGCCGCGGCGAGAACGTCCGCGACTGGATCCACACCGAGGACCACTCCTCGGCCGTCTGGGACATCCTCACCAAGGGCCGCATGGGGGAGACCTACCTCATCGGAGCCAATGGGGAGAAGAACAACATCACCGTGCTGCGCATGATCCTGGAGGCCATGGGCCGCGACCCCGAGGACTTCGACTGGGTCGCCGACCGCCCCGGCCACGACCGCCGCTACGCCATCGACTCCACCAAGCTCCAGCGCGAGCTGGGCTGGAGGCCGGCGCACACCGACTTCGCCGAAGGGCTGAAGCAGACCATCGACTGGTACGTGGAGAACGAGTCCTGGTGGCGCCCGGCCAAGGAAGCCACCGAGGCCCGCTATAGGGCCCAGGGGCAGTAGGCCGCATCCCGGCGAACCGCACCGCGCGGCGCCCGCGCGGGGCCGCAGGGCATGGGGATGATCCTGCGTTCCCGCGCGGGCGCCCTTGGTTATCCAACCTCTTCGATAGGAGCTTTTCCCATATGGCAGACATCGCATTCGAGAAAGAACTCGCCGTCACCGAGACTGGCATCGAGGGCCTCGCGGTCGTGGACCTCGCCGTCCACGGCGACTCGCGCGGCTGGTTCAAGGAGAACTGGCAGCGCGCCAAGATGTGCGCCCTGGGCATCCCCGACCTCAGGGTCGTCCAGAACAACATCTCCTACAACGAGAAGAGGGGCGTCACCCGTGGCATCCACGCGGAGCCCTGGGACAAGTTCATCTCCGTGGCCCGCGGCTCGGTCTTCGGCGCCTGGGTGGACCTGCGCGAGGGCAGTGCCACCTACGGCAAGGTGTTCACCTGTACGCTCGACCCGTCCAGGGCCATCTACGTCCCGCGCGGCGTGGGCAACTCCTTCCAAGCGCTGGAGGATGGCACTGCATACACCTACCTGGTGGACGCCCACTGGTCGCTGGAGCTCAAGAGGACCTACACCTTCGTGAACCTCGCCGACCCGGAGCTCGCCATCGAGTGGCCCATCCCGCTCGACGAGGCCACCGTCTCCGAGGCCGACCTCAACCACCCGTACCTCAAGGACGTCGTCCCCATGGCTCCGAAGCGCACCCTCGTCACCGGCTGCAACGGCCAGCTGGGCCATGCCGTGCGCAGGCTCGCCGAGGAGCGCGGCGTCGCCAAGGACTTCGACTTCTGCGACATCGACACCTTCGACATGTCCGACCCGGACGCCTACGCGCAGTACGACTGGTCGCTCTACGGCACCGTGATCAACTGCGGCGCCTACACGGCTGTTGATAAAGCGGAGACCCCCGAGGGCCGCGCCATCGCCTGGAAGGCCAACGCGACCGGCCCGGCCCTCCTCGCCCGCACATGCTCTGATCACGGGATCACCCTCGTCCACGTCTCCTCCGACTACGTCTTCGACGGCACCGCTGAGGTGCACGACGAGGACGAGCCCCTCAGCCCCCTGTCCGTCTACGGCCAGACCAAGGCCGCCGGCGACATCGCCGTGGCAGGGTGCCCCCGCCACTACATCATGCGCAGCTCCTGGGTCATCGGCGAGGGCCGCAACTTCGTCAAGACCATGAAGGGGCTGTCCGACCGCGTAGCCGACCCCGAGGACAAGCTCACGCAGGTCACGGTCGTGGACGACCAGCTGGGCCGCCTGACCTTCACGCGCGACATGGCCGAGGCCATCTTCCACGTGCTGGGGACGCACGCCCCCTACGGCACCTACAACTGCACCGGCTCCGGCACCGTCAAGTCCTGGGCCGATATCGCCCGCGCCGTCTTCGAGGCCGCCAACGGCAACGGGGACAGGGTCGTGCCGGTATCGACCGCCGACTACTACGCGAGCGCCGATGGCCCCGTCGCCCCGCGTCCGGTCCACTCCGCGCTCGACCTGTCCAAGCTCGAGGCTGCCGGCTTCCACATGCCCGACTGGGAGGAAGAGCTGGGGGAGTACCTTAAGACGCTCTAGTGTTTATAGAATTTGCGAGAGTAAAAGCCGCCGTTCGTTAACGGCGGCTTTTCTTATGCCTGGCGTATAGCCCCGCTGCAACAAGGGCGGTGGCGGTCGCTAGACTCACCGCAAGCCCCGCAAAGGCGCCCGGAGTCTTATAGGTCATCACGATCTTATTCGCGCCTTTTTGCATGTTCAGGGACGACAAGCCCTTATCGGCGGCGGGCGTTAGTTCTGCGGCGGTTCCGTTTACCGTTACGTTCCAGCCGTCATCGTACGGGACACTCAGCAACAAGTTACAGTCATTCTCGGCGGTATACTCGCCTTCGACCTTGCCGTCCTCGAAAACCGCCGGAACAAACTCGCTCGTCTTAAGCTCGTTGATAATCTGCTCAAAGGCTTCCAGATTGAGCGCGTAAAAGACCGGCTCATTGTCTTGGGGCATATCGGTATAGCCCTCTGCAACCTTCACCGATACCGTATGCGAGCTTGGGCCATCCGATGTATCTGCAATCTGGCGGATATTGTTATCGAATCGCCAAGCTTCGTTATTGATCGTTCGCTGGTCGATGGTGAGGGCGACGGGCCAGTAGCTGCCGGCATTCGCATCTTTATTGATGTAGAGATAACCGATTGAACCTGTCGGCACGGTGACGCTCCACTGTTTTGCGTCCTGGCTGTCCGCCGTTTTCGTGGCGTCAATCTCGGTATAGAGCTCAACCTTGTGGCCGAGGATTTTGCTATACAGGTCGTTTTGCTTCTCGAAGGGATTCTCACCCTCCAGCGTGCAGTTTTGAATGTCTTTAGAGGCCGCGATACCAAGGTTGAGCGCATAGGGGTTCTCGTACACGGCGCTTGCTGTGTCGCCTGGCTCCGATATTGCCACGTATCTTGCGGGCGCTTGCTCGACGATGGCGTACTTGACCCCCAGTAGCGCGTCGACAGCCAGAATCGGCTCGGCATAGCGGGTCGAAAACTCACCCACGCTGCTGTATCCAAGGGAGTTGAGCAGCGCGATGGCCTGTGGGTTGTTGGCAGACGAATATGAAGACAGCTGATCGTACCCGAGCGCCAAGCCTTCGTTGAGTGCGGCGCTATCGGCACGCGTGGTCGTGCGGTCAATGCGATAGAACGGTGTTGGGTCGTCGTCCTGAATCGCCTTGACAGTGCTTGTTGCGGTGGCGACGTAGAGACTGTTATTGTCCTCGGAATAGCCTACGTACAGCTGGTTCCACATGCTATGGGCGTTGGCAAAGAGCTCAATGGTCGTGAGTGCCAAGAGGGGCAGGATGACTGCCGGACGAGGCGCTCGGCACAATTGGGGGTGGTCTTTGAGCGCCTGTAGGGCATAGCCCGCTGCCCACAGCGCAAAGAAGCTCAGCAAGAAAGTCGTGCGTGAATAGAATCCGTTGGGCACGCGCATGCCGCACCAGATGTATTCAAGAGGGCTCAAAACGGAGCTGGCGACCAGGGTTATCGTGATGACGAGCGTTGCGATGCGCGTCTTGATTGAAACCGTGCGGTTAAACAGTAGACCCACCGCGAGCAGCATCATGATGACGCCGCAATAGAACTGCGGTGTACTATCGTCGTTCACCCACATGCCGGGGAGAAAGCCCCTGATGAGCGATTTGAGGCTGGTTTTAAGCAGCGGCCCGAGGGCCAGGACGGGGCCGCCCTTGGACATGGCAAGGATGGTCGGCAAAAAGGTCCAAGCGGACAGAAGCAACCCGAGCACGATGGCGGCCGCGAATCGAAGCGCTCGGTCGAGCATGAGCTTCCAGCTAAAGCCCTGCTCGGCAACGTAATCGACAAATTCGACCAGTACAAAGATGCAGAGGAACAGAATGCTGATATAGGCCGTGTACCAGCAGAACATGACGTTAAGCGCCGTAGCGATGACAAGGCGCGCCATGCGCTGCTTGCGGATGAGCTCGTAACAACCGTAGGCACAAACGGGAAGCAGAATCAGGCAATCGATCCAGAGCGGGTTGCGCAGGTTGCTGATGGTCCAGCTGCAAAACGTGAACGAGAGGGAAAGCAGGAATGCGGCGGGCTTGGTCAGGGCAAAGCGCTTTTGCACATACCAAGCGCTGCTGATGTGGATGCAGCCCAGTTTGAGCGCGGCTATGGCAAATACGAAGAGCGTCAGCTTGTCTGCGGGAAACAGCACGCAGAGCAGGTTGAAGGGGCTGGCGAGGTAGTAGCTATAAAGCCCCCACGTGTTCATGCCGAGTCCCTGCGAGAAGGAATAGCGAAGGTTTGCCTCGCCTAAAAGAACGCGGCGAAACCACGCGAAGAAGTCGATGTATTGGTATTTGAGATCGTCGGTGAGAAACGAGTTGTCGCCAAAGGGGTAAACGTGCCCCACCGCGGCAAGCACGACAAAGAGCGCGACGGAAAACGCGAAGCAGGCGGCGTAGAACGCCACATTCTTGAGCGTGTTGTTATTGGGCCGTGTCATCAGATTCCTCGTTGGATTCTCGAATGATATAGATGGGACGTCGTTTGGTTTCCAAGTAGGCTTTTGCCAAGTATTCGCCGATGATTCCTAAGCACAGAAGCTGCATGCCGCCAAACAGCGTTATGAGGCAGGCGAGGGAGGGCCATCCGCCTACGGGGTCGCCCCAAACAAGCGTTTTAACCAGGATGACGATAAATCCCAGGATGGCGATGAGACAGAAGACGATACCCGTGAGGGCGGCGAGGGAGAGCGGTGCCGTGGAAAACGCGACGATGCCGTCGATGGAATAGAGGAGCAGCGACCAAAAGCTCCATTTGGTCTCGCCGGCCACGCGGTTGACGTTTACGTAGGGGAGCCATTTGGTCTTGAAGCCGACCCAGCCGTAAATGCCCTTGGAGAATCGGTTGTATTCGCCCATGGAGATGATAGCGTTGACCATAGGTCGCTTCATGAGCCTAAAATCGCGTGCTCCGTCGACGATGTCGGCCTTGGAAATGCGGTTGATGATCTTGTAGAACATACGGGCACAGAACGACCTGATGGGAGGCTCGCCTTCGCGGGTGGTCCTGCGTGTGGCGACGTTATCGTAGTTTTCGGTCTGCAAGATCTCGTACATCTGCGGCAGGAGCGAGGGCGGGTCCTGCATGTCGGCATCCATGGTGGCGACATAGTCGCCCTTTGCATGTTGGAGTCCGGCGAGCAGTGCTGCCTCCTTGCCAAAGTTGCGCGAGAAAGAGTGCCAGTGGATGGCGTATGGATGCGCCGCCGCGGCTTCGGCTTTCATGACGGTGAGCGTTGCGTCTGCCGAGCCATCGTCGATGAGGACGGCCTCAAAGGAGATGCCGGGGTCTTGCTGAGTCATGATGCGAACGACGCCATCGAGCTCTTTGAGAAAGATCGGAAGTGATTCCTGCTCGTTGTAGCACGGCACGACGATGGAGATGAGTGGCATGCGACTTACCTCTCGTTTTTATTTGCGCTGGAGGGAATGCTGCAGCCATATGTGTTATACACGTTGACCTCCCACTGCTTGCGCTCAACCTTTGCAACGGAATCAAGGACAAGCCCCGTCGCGAGACTCAGGCCACATAGGAACATAAATGATGCGGCGAGCATTGCGGTGGGGAAGCGGGGGACGAGACCAGTCTGGAAATATTCGACGACGATGGGGATGCCCAGGGCGAGGCCGATAATCGCAAACAGAAGCGCGACCAGGCTGAAGAATTTGAGCGGACGGTAGTCCTTAAACAGCGTACCGATCATAGCGACGACTTTGATGCCGTCACTGAAGGTATTGAGCTTAGACTCGGATCCTTCGGGACGATCGCGGTACTCAATGGGCACGTCCTTGATGCGCCAGCGGTGGTCGACGGCGTGGATCGAGAGCTCGGTTTCGATCTGGAAGCCCTCGGAAAGCACAGGGAAGGTTTTAACGAACGGGCGGCTCATGGCACGGTAGCCGGTCATGACATCATCGAAGCTGTAGCCATAGATCCACTTGATCATGGCACGGACCAGATTGTTGCCAAAGCCGTGGAAGGCACGCTTGTTCTCCTCGGCATAGGTGCCGTTGGAAAGGCGATCGCCTACGGTCATGTCGGCCGTGCCGCTGAGGATAGGCTCGCAGAGGGCTTTGGCCGCCTCGGCGGGGTAGGTGTCGTCGCCGTCGACCATCAGGTAGCAATCGGCGTCGATGTCGCGAAACATCTGGCGGCACACGTTGCCCTTTCCCTGACGGGGCTCAAAGCGGACCGTGGCGCCGTGCTCGGTGGCGATGCGTGAGGTATCGTCCGACGAGTTGTTGTCATAGACATAGACCGTCGCTTGCGGAAGCTCGCGGTGAAAGTCGTCGATGACTTTGCCGATCGTGAGCGCTTCGTTGTAGCAGGGGATGATGACGGCGATGGATTCAGAATTCACTCAATGCTCCTTATACATTCAATCCTTGAAAGTATAGCCGTTTGGTCATGGCATCCTAAGATGTGGGTTAGTTCTCCAGTTTTGTTGCGCGAATCGTTTGCATGGTCGTCGGGTCTATACTGTTCGTTTGTCAACGATTACGAGTAAAGGAGTTGCATCCGTGTCGGATCAGACAAAGCAACAAGAAACTCGCAGTCTGCCTGCGACGTTTGCTAAGAACGAGTTTGAGAAGGACGCGTTTATCCTTCGTCAGCTGGTTACCAAGGATTTTAAGATCAAGTATCGCCGTAGCGTTCTGGGCGTCGCATGGTCGGTGCTCAACCCGCTGCTGATGATGATCGTCATGGCTATCGTGTTCTCGACGATTTTCGCCCAGGGCCGCAATGGCTCGATTACGCCCGAGATGTACCCGCTGTACTTGATCGTGGGTAACGTCACCTTTGCCGTCATGTCCGAGTCCACGAACCAGGCCCTGACGTCGATCGTGGGTGCTGCCCCGCTGCTCAAGAAGGTTAAGGTGCACCGCTGGGTCTTCCCAGTACAGAAGGTGCTCTTCTCGCTGGTTAACTTTGCCTTTTCGCTGGTCGCCGTTGCCATCGTTATGCTGTGGTTCCACGTTATGCCTTCTTGGCACCTTATTCTGCTGCCGGTCTGCCTGCTGCTGCTTATGTGCTTCTGCATGGGCCTGGGCATGATGCTCTCTGCCCTTACGGTCTTCTTCCGCGATGTCATGCATCTGTGGAGTGTTGTCATCACGGCGTGGACTTATATCACGCCTATTTTCTGGACGACCGATTTCGTTGCGCAAATGCCGCATCTCGTGCGCATTCTGGTCTATGCGAACCCCATGTATAACTACCTGCAGTTTATGCGCGATATCTTTCTGTTCCAGACCACGCCCTCGCTTTTGACGTTTGGTATGTGCGTCGCTTGGGCGGTTCTTGCGCTTGCTATTGGCTACACCGTGTTCCATAAGTCCGAGCGCAAGTTCATCCTCTACATCTAAGGAGTGCTGTGATGACTGAATCTGTTGTTGATTACAGCGAGCAGCCTCTGGCTGTCGAGGTCGACGACGTCACCATGATCTTTAACATGGCGTCCGAGTCGCTGACCAACCTCAAGGAGTACTTCATCAAGCTTGCCAAGCACGAGCTGTTCTTTGAGGAGTTTAGGGCGCTCAAGCATATCTCGTTTGATATTCATCGTGGCGAAGTTGTCGGTTTGGTTGGCACCAATGGCTCCGGCAAGTCTACGATGCTCAAGATTATCGCTGGCGTGCTTGAGCCTAGCGAGGGCAGCGTTAAGGTGCACGGTAACATCGCGCCGCTGATTGAGCTTGGCGCCGGTTTTGACCCCGAGCTGACCGCCCGCGAGAACATCTATCTGAACGGCGCCCTGCTCGGCTATACCAAGGAGTTCATCGACGCCAACTTTGACGGCATTATCGAGTTCGCTGAGCTGCAGAACTTTGTCGATATGCCGCTTAAGAACTTCTCCTCGGGCATGGTGGCGCGTATCGCCTTTGCAATCGCGACGATTACCGAGCCCGATATTCTGATCGTTGACGAGACGCTGTCCGTCGGTGATGTGTTCTTCCAGCAGAAGTGCGAGGCCCGCATCCAGCACTTTATCCAGAGCGGTGACGTGACGGTTCTGTTCGTTTCGCACTCCATGGAGCAGGTTGAGCGCATCTGCCAGCGTGCCGTTTGGATCGAGAAGGGTGACCTTCGCATGGACGGCCCGGTCGATGAGGTCTGCAAGGCGTATCGCGAGCAGTTCAACTAGGTTATAATTACTTGCGCCTGACAGGCTTGCGCTTGCTTGGGCGTGCGGTTATTTGCTCCATTAGCTCAGTTGGATAGAGCAGGGGACTTCTAATCCCAAGGTCGACGGTTCGAATCCGCCATGGAGCACCATCGTTTATTAAGCCCGGACCGCTTGGTGGTCTGGGCTTTTTTCATCTTGTATGCTGCTGAAGCCGAGCGCGAGCAAGCCGCTGCTGTTTGTTGGGGTTGGCATTTTACTTTTCCAGATGCTCTTTCAACAGCTCTAGCGCATGTGCATATCCCTGCAGGCCCTCGCCGGTGATGGTGGCGAAGCAGGCTAGGCGGGCGTAGCTCACCTGGCGGAAGTCCTCGCGCGTTTCGACGGCGCTGATGTGGACCTCAACGGCGGGGATGGCGACGGCTTTGAGGGCGTCGAGGATCGCTACGCTCGTATGCGTGTAGGCAGCCGGGTTGATGACAATGCCGTCGACCTTGCCGTAAGCCTCCTGGATCTTGTCGACGATGCTGCCCTCGTGGTTGGACTGGAAGACCTCGATCTCGTCAAAGCCCTGCGCGGCGCCTGCCTCCTGGCAGATCTGGACCAAGCGGTCGTAGTTGTCGCTGCCGTAGATGCCCGGCTCGCGAATGCCGAGCATGTTGAGGTTGGGGCCGTTGATGACGAGAGCTTTCATGGTTGCTTCCTTTGCGGTTGGTTGATTTGGCGAGGCGGAATGAAAAACCACCACAAAGGTGCCTGTCCCCTTTGTGGTGGTTTTTGTTAGAGAGTGGGTGGGAGGGTGTCGAGGACGGCGCGGGCGGTGTTGGCGGCGCAGTCGCGTGAGTCGATGACGCAGTCGGCCCAGGCGCGGTAGCGCGGCATGCGCTGCTCGGCGAGTTTATCGATGCCGTCGCGGGCGGTGATGGGACGCCCCTTATGGGCGAGTTCGTCGAGCTTGCGGTTGAGCATCACGATCTGGCTGTTCTGGTGCAGCAGCGGGTAGTTCTCGTCGCGTGTGACCACGCCGCCGCCCGTGGAAAGCACCAGGCCGCTGCGCTTGGAGATGTCGGCCAGCGCCGCCGTCTCCTGTTCGCGGAACGCCGCCTCGCCGCGCTCGACGATAAAGTCGGCGCAGGGCATGCCCAGGCGCTCCTCGAGGGCGCGATCCAGATCGATGTGCTCTCGCCCCGTGAGCAGGGCAATCTGCTCGCCCACACGGGTCTTGCCCGAGCCCGGCATGCCGATCAGCGCGATGTTCTGTTCGCGGCGTGACAGGCGCTCCGTTACGTCCAGAATGCGCTCGCGCGGAGTGACCTGGCCGGTGTAGCGCTCAACGGCTTGCGCCGCCTGGGCCACGAGCATGAGCAGACCGCCGATGCAGGGGATGTCGCGGCGCTCGGCCTCGAGCATGAGTCCCGTGCGGGCGGGGTTGTAGACAATGTCGATAACGCCCTCGAGCGCATCGAGCCCTTCGAGCGTGCAGGGGGCGTCGGGGCAGTGGGGGAACATGCCGGCAGGTGTGCAGCTGACGAGCAGTGCCGCATCGGATTGCTGCGCGATGTTGTCGTAATTGACCTCGCTCGTGCGACCCACGGGTACGACGATGGCGCCCAGGTCGTCGAGCGCCATGCTGGCCGTAGTGCCCGCGCCACCGGTGGCACCGAGCACGAGGGCCTTCTTACCGGCAACCTCAACGCCCAACTCTTCGACCAGGCACTGAAAACCGAAGTAGTCAGTATTATCGCCGCGCAGGCGGCCGTCGGGCAGGCGCGTGATGGTGTTGACGTTTCCCATGCGCTCGGCCAGGGGGCTCAGCTCGTCCAGGTACTCCATGACGGCGCGCTTATAGGGGATGGTCACGTTGGTGCCCTCCCACTCGTCGCCCGTCATAAAGGCCGCGAGGTCCTCAGGCTCGCGCTCAAATCGCACGTACTCGAGCCCAGCGAGCTCTTTGTAGATGGTCGGGGTGTAGCTGTGGCCCAGCACGCGGCCCAGCACGCCGTAGGGGCGGGTTGCGGCGGTATCGGTCATCTAGAGCACCTCCGTGTAGCTGCCAAAGTAGGTGAAGCTCTCGCACACGTCGTCGATGGAATCAAGCAGGTCGTCGAGGGCCTTGCTGCCAAAGGGGCAGTCCAGGTCAAAGTAGAACATAAACTCAAAGTCGCGGCCGGGGATGGGGCGGCTCTCGAGCTTGATGAGGTTGATGTTGAGCGCGTAGAATCGCTCGAGCACGCGGTAGAGGGCGCCCGGCTCATTGGCCGTGGTGATCATGAGCGAGGTGCGGTTGGCACCGGGATAGACGCGCGGCTCGCGGCTGATGACGACAAAGCGCGTGTAGTTGTTGTCCGAGTCCTGGATGTTGGGCTTCAGCACCTCCAAGCCGTAGAGCGCCGCACAGCTGCGCGAGGCGATGGCGGCGACGTCGGTGCGTTCGGAGTTGGCGACCATCTCGGCCGACATGGCGGTGTTGGGGTACTTGGTGGCATGCAGGCCGTGGCCCTCGATAAAGCCGGCGCACTGGGCAATGGCTTGGCCGTGGCTGTAGACCTCGCGCACGTCGGCGAGCTTGGTGCCGGGTTTGACGAGAAGGTTGTGATCGATCTTGAGGCGCAGCGAGCGCACGATATGGAAGTCGAACTGTGCGAGCAGGTCGTAGACGGCGTTGACCGAGCCGGCGGTGGAGTTTTCGATTGGCAACACGCCAAACTCGCAGAAGCCGTCGCGCACGGCGCGCATGACGCCCTCGAAGGTATCAAAGAAGGCAATATCGGGCACGTCGAAGAGCTTGCATGCGGCGATCTGGCTGTAGGCGCCCTCAACGCCCTGGCAGGCGACGGTGGCCGTCTGGGGGAAGGGTGTGTCAAAGGCTGCGGCCGTGGCGCGGGCTTTTTGCGACACCGTGGTGCCCCTGAGCTCGTTGATGTAGCGCTGCTGCTCGGCCCTGCTCATGCTCATGAGGAGGCGGAACAGTGTGATGGTCTGGGCCTCGTAGCGCTCGGGTGCGCGGCTGGCGAGGTTGTTGAGCTTGGAGCGCTCTCGGGCGGGGTCGAAGACGGCCTTACCCATCTCGATCTTGGATTTGGCGACTTCGGTGGCAATGTCCATGCGCTCGACAAAGCTGTTGAGCAGCGTGGTGTCGATGCCATCGATGGCCTGGCGAATATCGGCAAGGTCCATGGAGGCCCCTTTCACGTGTTGGTGATTTTTAGAGCTGGGCGGCGTCCTCGAGGAGGGCGTCCCAGATGGCGAGGGCGGCGGCTGCCTCGGCTACGGGGACGGCGCGCGGGACGATGCAGGGATCGTGGCGGCCGTGGACCGAGAGATCGGCGTTTTCCATGGCGTCCATGTCCACGGTCTGCTGCTCGCGACCGATAGAGGGCGTCGGCTTCACGGCCATACGCCACATGACGGGTGCGCCGGTGGAGATGCCGCCCAGGATGCCGCCGGCGTTATTGGACTCGACTGCAATCTCGCCGGTCTCGGCATCTACGCGGTACGGATCGTTGTTCTCGCTGCCGCGCATGGCTGCTACGGCAAAGCCCATGCCAAACTCCACGCCCTTTACGGCGGGAATGCCAAACGCGATCTGCGCGATGCGGTTTTCGATGCCATCGAACATGGGGTCACCGATGCCCGCGGAAAGCCCGTAGATGCCGCACTCCACAATGCCGCCGATGCTGTCGAGTTCGTCGCGCGCGGCCAGAATTTCCTCGCGCATGCGACCGGCAGCGGCTGCGTCGATGCAGGGCAGGTCGTTCGTAAGGATCGCCTTGCGGTCGGCCTCGCGATAGACCATGTCGTCCATGGGCAGGTCGGAGATGCCACCGATCTGCGCGACGTGCGCCATGACCTTGATGCCACGGGCCTCGAGCGCCTGCAGTGCGATGCCGCCGGCGATGCATAGGGGGGCCGTCAGACGGCCGGAGAAGTGCCCGCCGCCGGCGACGTCGTGCATGTTGTGGTACTTCACGCGCGCGGGAAAGTCTGCGTGCCCGGGGCGTGGTTTGCGGCGCAGCTCGGAATAGTCTTTGGAGCGCGTGTTGGTGTTCTCGATAATTGCTGCGATGGGTGCGCCAGTGGTGTGTCCATCGACTACACCGGCAATGATATGCGCGGCGTCGGCCTCGCGGCGCTTAGTTGCGGTCTCGTCGCGACCGGGGGCACGACGGTCCAAAAAGGCCTGCAGCGTCTCCTGGTCCACAGCGATGCCCGCGGGGACACCATCGAGCGAGCAGCCGATGGCGGGGGAGTGCGACTGGCCGAAGATGCTTAAGTGCAAAACGTTGCCAAAGGTCGAGGACATGCTACTCCTCCTCGAGCGTGACCTTGCCGCCCAGCAGGCGGTAGTGGTCAAAGAAATCGGGATAGGACTTGTTGACGGCCTCGGCGCTGTGGATCACGACCTCGCCGGTAGCACGGCTCGCGGCGATGGCGGCCATCATGGCGATGCGGTGGTCGTTGTGCGAATCGACCTCGCCGCCGGTAAAGGCGTCGACACCCTTGATGATGAGGTCGTCGCCGGCAATGCGCACCTGTGCGCCCAGCGCGGTGAGCTCGCGGGTGGTGGTGGCCAAGCGATCGGATTCCTTGATGCGCAGGCGGGCGCAATCGCGTATGAACGTGCGGCCTTGCGCCAGCGATGCCACGGCCGAGATTACGGGCACCAAGTCGGGGATGTCGTGCGCGCTCATCTCAAAGCCGGCGAGCTTGTCGGACTGCACGGTGGCGGCGTTGGTGGAGCGCACGATGCGGGCGCCAAAGCGCGAGAGCGCGGCAAGTACGTTGCGATCACCCTGGGCCGAGCTAAGCGACACACCCTCGACGGTGATGGGGTCGGAGCCGATGGCGCCGGCGCACAGCCAAAAGGCGGCGTTGGACCAGTCGCCCTCGACAGCCACGTTGCCAGGCGTGCGGTACGAGCCGCTGCTCACGCGGAAGTTCGTGATCTCGGGTTGGCCGTCCTTGGCGGGGATACGCTCGACGTTGACCTCGACGCCGAAGGCCTTCATGGCCTGGATGGTCAGGTTGATATAGGGGCGGCTCTCGATTAGGCCGGTCACCTGCACGCAGGAGGGCTGGGCCAGCAGCGGGGCTGCCAGCAGCAGGCCGGAGATGTACTGCGAGCTCACGTTGCCCGGCAGGATAAAGGTGCCCGGGCGCATGCGGCCGCTTGTCTTGAGCGGAAAACCGCCCAGACCCTGCAGATCGCAGCCGGCGGCTATGATCTCGTCTGAGAGCGGGGAGAGCGGGCGGGCGTCCAGACGGCCCTGTCCCACAAAGGTTGCCTCAGCCCCCAGCGCGCAGGCGACGGGCAGCATAAAGCGGAGCGTGGAGCCGCTTTCGCCACAGTCGAGCGTGCCGCCGGCAAGTGCCTTGAGCAGGCCAAACTCAATACTCTTCATGGTGGGATGGACTTGGAAGCCATCCTCGACGGTCTCGATGCGGGCACCCAGGGCCGTGAGGCAGCGCACCGTGGCCTCGATATCGGCACAGGTGGTGTTGCAAGTGACGTGCGTCTCGCCGTTGGCGAGCGCAGCGCAGATGATCAGGCGGTGCGCCATCGACTTAGACGCGATGGCGGGAACGGTGCCCTTGAGCGGGGAGGGGGTGATGCGGGCTAGCATGCGGATGCGTCTCCCTTCTGGCCGAGGCCCTCGGCAATTAAATCATGGAAGGTGGAAAGCGGCGTGCGGTCGATGCTGCAACGGCCAATGTCGTGCGGAATCACCAGGTCGATAGTGTCTCCGGCGCGTTTTTTGTCGTGCAGCGCCTCGGCAAAGATGGCGTCGGCCGAAAGCTCACAGCGGGTCTTGAGACCGTGTCGCGCGCAGAGCTCCTCGATGCGGCCGGGCAGCTCGGCATCGCAAATGCCGTGCAGGGCCGCGGCGCGCGTGATGATACCCATGCCGATCGACACGCAGTTGCCGTGTCCCAGCTCAAAGTGCTCGCAGGCCTCGACTGCGTGTCCGGCGCTGTGTCCAAAGTTGAGCAGCTTGCGCTGGTTGGTTTCGCGCTCGTCGGCGACGACCACGGCGCGCTTGATGTCGATGTTGCGGGCGATGATGAGCGCTACGCGGGCCACATCGCGGTTGAGCAGCTCCAGCGTGAGCGGGGTCTTCTCCAGCTCGGTGAAAAGCTCCGGGTCGGCGATCACGGCGTGCTTGACGACCTCGCCGCAGCCGTCGGCGAACTGCTCGGGTGTGAGGGTGGCCAGGCACCCCACGTCGGCGATAACCACGCTCGGCTGCCAAAAGGCGCCGGCCAAGTTCTTGCCGGCGGCCAGGTCGATGGCCGTCTTGCCGCCTACCGACGAATCCACCATGGCGAGCAGGCTCGTCGGGATCTGCACAAACTTGCAGCCGCGCATGTAGGTGGCGGCCACAAAGCCCGCCACGTCGCCCACGACGCCGCCGCCGAGTGCCACGATCACGTCGGAGCGCGAAAGCTCGTGCTCGGCCACAAACTCCAAAATGGCAACATAGGTTTCAGCGCGCTTATGGGCCTCGCCGGCCTCGAAGGTGCAGATGCTCACCTCGTAGCCTGACGCCTCAAGGCTCTGCTTAACGGGCATCTGGTAGAGCGGGCCCACGTTGGTGTCCGTCACGATGACGGCCTTGGTGCCGCCGGCAGTGGCGCGCACGAGCGGTCCCGCCTGCTCCAGCAAAAACGTGCCAACATGCACCTGGTAGGGGCGTGCAGTGTCGATATCGATGGTAATCGCCATAAGCTTCGGTCCTTTCGACCTGGCGTGATAGGTGGTCTAGTGGGAGGCCTCGTCGTCGAGTGCGCGCTTAATGCGGTCGCCCTCGGCAAGGAGATTCTCCAGATAGCGCTGGTCGCGGTCCTTAAGGGCGCGGCTGTAGGCTCCGAGCGATTCGATCAGATGGTCAATCTCGAAGGCGAGCGCATCGGCGTCGTCGATCATGAGCTCGGACCACATCTGCGGGTTAAGGTGGGCCACGCGCGTGAGGTCGCGGTAGCTACCGGCAGAAAAGCCGTGGTGGACCTGGGCGGTGGGGCTTTTTACGTAGGCGTTGGACACCACGTGCGCGAGCTGGCTCGTAAAGGCGATCACGCGGTCGTGCTCGGCGGCGGTGGTCACGCTGAACTTGCCAAACCCCAAGGGACGCACCATCTCGCGCACCTGGCCCAAAAGCTCCAGCTTAAGCGCGTCGTCCACTGCGGGCGGTACAAGCACGAGCGGTGCGTCCTGGAACAGGTCGGCGCGAGAGTGTGCGTAGCCCGAGAACTGGGTGCCCGCCATGGGGTGAGCGCCCACAAAGTAGAAGCCGTGCTCTCGTGCGAGCTCAAAGGCCCGTTCGCACACGATGCCCTTGACGCCCACGGTGTCGATCACCACGGGGCCCATGATGGCCTCGGTATCGGTGGCGTCGGCGAGTGCCTGGGCGTGCGCCTCGAGCCACTCGATGCAGGCCTCGGGGTAGCAGGCCAAGACGATGATGTCGCACTCGCCGAGCGTCTTGTCGTTAAGCTCTCCGGCGACAGTGCCCATGCTGGCGGCCGTCATGACATCGTCATCGGGGTCCCAGGCCAGCACGCGGACGCCCGCCTGCGCATAGCCGCGGGCAAAGCTGCCGCCGATGAGGCCCAGGCCGACGATGCCGGCGCACTTGGGGCCGCCCTGGTTAACGCGCGCGTTTCTCACTGTACCCATGGGCTACTCCATGGTCTCATGGCAGACAACCTCGCGAATGGCTCGGATGCGGCGCATGGTGTCGTCGAACTGATCGGGGGTGAGGGCCTGAGCGCCGTCGGACCATGCGCGGCTGGGCTCGTCGTGGACCTCGATCTCTAGGCCGTTGGCACCGCAGGCGGTCGCGGCGAGCGCCATGGGCTCAACGTAGCGGGTGTAGCCGGTGGCGTGGCTGGGGTCGGCGACGACGGGCAGGTGCGACAGGTGGTGCAGCACCGGCACGGCATTGAGGTCGAAGGTGTTGCGGGTGCGGGTCTCGAAGGTGCGGATGCCGCGCTCGCACAGGATGACGTTGTCGTTGCCCTCGCTCATGATGTACTCGGCGGCCATGAGCAGCTCATCGATCGTGCCGGACATGCCGCGCTTAAGCAAGATCGGAGTCTTGGTCTTGCCGACCTCTTTGAGCAGAGGGAAGTTCTGGGCGTTGCGGGCGCCGATCTGCATGACGTCGATCTTCTTGTCCAGGAAGACCTGCACGTCGCGCGGGTCCATGATCTCGGTGACGATCGGCATGTCGAGCTCGGCAGACGCCTCGCACAGCAGGTCCAGACCGGCGGGGCCCATGCCCTGGTAGGCGTACGGGGAAGTGCGGGGCTTGTAGGCACCGCCGCGCAGCATCGTGGCACCGGCGGCCTTCACGCGGCGGGCGATGCGGATGAGGTTCTCGCCCTCGACGGAGCACGGGCCGGCGATGACCTGGAACTGATCGCCGCCGATCTTGACGCCGTGGCCGCAGTCGATGACGGAGTCCTCGGGGTGGAACTTGCGGTTGGCGCGCTTGAACGGCTCGGAGACGCGCTGCACGCGCTCGACGACATCCATGGACTCGAGCAGGAATGGGTCGATCTTGGTCGTATCGCCCACCAGGCCGATGATCGTCTCATTCTCGCCGCGCGAGACATCGGTTTTCAGGCCCTTTTTCTCAATCCAGCTGACGATATGGCTGACGGCCTCGTCGCTGGCGCTCTCTTTTAAAATTGCAATCATGGTGTGCCTCTCACCTCGATGGATAACCCTTGCAAAAACGGCCCGCATCGCGAGCCGTGTATATATGGTGCATGAGAGTTTATACTATCTGACTCGCTTTTGCCTTCTAGAGTGGGCCGTTGAGCCGCGTCTTCCTCGGAATTGCAAAGCTTTTTCTTTTATTTTGATAGCCCGTGGTGTACTTGGGTATAATGCCAAACGTTGGCCCTATTAGCTCAGGGGATTAGAGCGTCTGCCTCCGGAGCAGAAGGCCGTTGGTTCGAATCCAACATGGGGCACCATCGAACGTGAGACCGTCCGAACCTCGCATGGTCCGGGCGGTTTTTCTTATACCGACGCGACGTGATGGGACGTGGTATGGCAGCAACGGATATCGAGCGCGGACTCTCGACCGCCGAGGTCGAGGAGCGCATCGCCGCCGGTAAGATCAACCGCAACATGGAGCTCAAGACCAAGTCGGTCAAAGAGCTCATCATCGAGAACCTCTGCACGCTGTTCAATTTGATCAACGTGATCTTGGCGTTCCTGGTCATTTTGACCGGTTCGTTTAAGAATTTGACGTTCCTGTTCGTGGTGTTCCTCAATACCGCTATTGGCGTCATTCAGTCCATGCGTTCCAAGAAGATGGTCGATAAGCTCACGCTGCTGACCTCCAAGAAGGCCATCGCGGTGCGTGACGGCTCCGAGGTGGAGCTCGACCTGGACCAGATCGTGCTCGACGACATCATCCGCCTGGGGCGCGGCGACCAGATTCCCGCTGACGCCGTGGTGGTTTCGGGCGAGGCGCTCGTGAACGAGAGTCTGCTGACGGGCGAGAGCGACCTTATTAAGAAACAGCCCGGTTCCGAGCTCATGAGCGGCAGCTTTATCGACTCGGGCCTGCTGCGCGCCCGCGTGATCCATGTCGGCGCCGACAACTACGTGGCCAAAATTAATAACGAGGCCAAGTACGTCAAAAAGGTCAATTCCGAGATCATGAACGCGCTTAACGCCATCGTGCGCTTTGCGAGCATCATCATGATCCCGCTCGGTTTGGCGTTGTTTGCCTCGAGTGTGAGCGAGCTGTGGGATGCCGCGGGAACCCCGGGCGATAGCGCGCTTTCGTGGTGCTTCTCCGAGCTGTTGGCTGGTCATGTGCCTTCGTCGGCGCTGCTGTCCACGGTGGGCGCCCTGCTGGGCATGATCCCGCAAGGCCTGGTGCTTCTGACCTCGTCGGTGCTCGCCATCGCCACGGTGCGCCTGGCCCGCCGCAAGGTGCTGGCGCAGCAGCTTTACTGCATCGAGACGCTCGCTCGCGTCGACGTGCTGTGCCTGGACAAGACGGGCACCATCACGTCGGGTCGCATGGAGGTCGAGGGTACGTATCCGCTGCCGGTCGAGGGTATGGGTGCGGGGGAGGGCGACGCCGCCGTTCCCGTCGATACCACGGTGCTCGATTTTGCTCTGGCTAACGTCGCACGTGCGACCTCGGCCGATGCCAACGAGACCTGTCAGGCGCTGCTCAACTATTACGCCGACCGTCCGGTCGAGGTGTCCGAGCCGCTGTCGGTCATTCCGTTCTCGTCTTCCAAAAAGTGGAGCGGCGCGTCGTTTGCACAGGGCTCCTATGTGATGGGTGCGGCGCAGTTTGTGCTCTCTGATCGTGCGTTTGCCCAGGTCGAGAACCGTGTCGCCGAGCTTGCCGATACCTGCCGCGTGCTCGTGGTGGCGCGCGTGGACGGCTTTACGCCCGATGGCGATATGGTGGGCGAGGCCGAGCCCGTGGGCTTTGTGACCATCCGCGACGAGATTCGTACCTCGGCGGCCGAGACCATCGGCTACTTTAACGAGCAGGGCGTGACGCTCAACGTGATCAGTGGCGACGACCCGCGTACGGTGTCGTCGATCGCGCGCGTGGTGGGCGTGCCGGGGGCGGACGCTTATGTGGACGCCACGACGCTCGATACGCCGGCCAAGCTCGATGCCGCAGTGGACCGCTACCATGTCTTTGGTCGTGTGACCCCGCAGCAGAAGCGCGAGCTCGTGCAGGCGCTCAAGCGCCGCGAGCACACCGTGGCCATGACAGGCGACGGCGTCAACGACGTGCTGGCGCTCAAGGAGGCCGACTGCTCCGTGGCCATGGCGGCCGGCTCCGATGCCGCGCGTAACGTGGCCGAGATCGTGCTCGTCGACAACGACTTTGCCTCGATGCCCGCCGTGGTGGCCGAGGGCCGTCGCTCCATCAACAACCTGCAGCGTTCGGCTTCGCTGTTCCTGACTAAGACGCTGTTCTCGATGGGCCTGGCGGCGCTGTGCATCGCGCTGCCGCCGTACCTTTTCGAGCCGATTCAGATGACGCTCATCAACTTCTTCTGCATCGGCGCGCCGGGCTTTGTGTTGGGCCTGGAGCCCAACAATGCTCGCGTGAAGGGGTCGTTCCTGACGAACGTGCTCAAGCGGGCACTGCCGGCGTCGATTGCGGTCATTTTGGCCGCGGCGCTCGATATCTTTGTGGCGCGCGTGTTTGGCTTTAGCCAGCTCACGCTGTCTACGATGTGCCTGCTTTCGTCGTGCGCGGTGAGCGTCAGCCTGATCTGGCGCATCTCGCAGCCTCTCACGCCCTTACGTGTGGTGCTCTTCGTGTTTGTTGTCGCCGGCATCCTGGTGGGCGTTATCGGATTCCCGGAGCTGCTGTCTATTGCCAACCTGTCGATGGGCCAGATGGTAATCTTGGCTGTCATCGTGGTCTTTACCTGCTCGGTGTTCTTTAAGCTCGCCACGATGATGGATTCGCTCAAGCCGCGTCGTCGTCATGCCGCAACTGGTTTTGGCCGCGGTGTGCGCGTCCACCTGGGTCGCGGTGGCGGCAAGGTGAGCTCGACGGGTTCGACGGCCGAGCGTTTTGCCAAGCGCGTCGCCGCCGACATGGCGCAGCGCCGCGAAGATCGCACCGCTCGCGAGGCCGAGGCCCGCGCACTCGAGGGCGTGGCCCAGGCCCAGCCCAAGAAAAAGAAGGGTAGCGGAGCCAAGCGCTCTCGCGTAACCAAGTCCGCCCAAGGCATCAAAGTCTCGATGCCGAGCAAAAAGAAGAAGTAACTACGCGCCCTGGCGATGTTGAATTGGTGCCTTGCTCCTGTAGGGCCGTGGCGATGTTATGCTCTAACCTCGATTATTTGAATTGCTTCGAAAAGAGGATGCCGTGATCTGCCCGCATTGCCTTAAGACTATCGAGGACGGCGCCTCGTTCTGCCCCTACTGCAACGCCTATGTGGGTCCGGGCGATGGTCCCGAGCACACCGAATTCGTGTTCTGTGAGGGCTGCGGTGCCCGTCTTTCTCCGCATGATCGTACGTGCCCCAAATGCGGACGCCCCGCTCCGGGTATCCTCTCCGAGGATGCGGCAGCATCCGACCTGGCAGCGGGCCGCACGGCGGGCTTTCCGCGCCTAACGCAAGAGCAGATCGATACCGAGGTGCCGCATGCGCCGGCCTCTGCCGCTGCGGTGCTTTCGGACGCCGCCGACCCCAATGAGACCTGCGTGCTGCCAGCTTTCGATAAGGATTTCGGTATCCCCAAGGTCGATATTCCCACGCCCGTTTCCCTGCATGACGATGCTCAAAAACCCAAGCGCAAGGTGCACCCCGACGAGGACGCCTATCACAAGCATAAGCGTCATATTCCCAAGCCGCTCATTATCATCGCGGTCCTTGCCGTCGTGTGCGGTGGTGCCTATTGGTTCGTGACGACCGATCCCATGGGTGTTATGCCTGGCTTCTACGACCAGTTTGGCCAAGCTGCACAAACCACCTTCCCCACGCGTCAAAAGGGCGAGGCGACTGAGGACGATACCAAGCAGGGCGATTCTGCCGAGGTGGTTCAGGAAGAAACCGTGCTCACCGATGATCAGCTCTATACCAGGCTCGATGGTCTGTATCAGACCATCGTGTCCTACGCTGACGAGGACCAGATCGGCGAGGTCATCGATTCCTTTAACAACGGTTATCTCCGAACGCCGCTGTCCACCCGTCAGGAGCTGTCGCAGAGTGCCTACGCCCTACGCGACCAGATCAAAAAGACGCAAGATGAGCTCAACAACCTGAAAGTACAGGACGATACGGTCTATGCGGATGACATCGCCCACTTAAAGCAGCTTGCCGAGTGGATGTATGAGCGCGTCGACGTGATCTGCCAGAGCTGGGATATCTCGCTGGCCATTCCCGATGGCGAGTCGATGAGTTCCCACCAAAGCGAGATCCTGGCGCCCATCGCGCAGGGCGGCAACAGCGCGCTGAACCAGTACGATGCCAATGTGGGTTCCTGGAAGCCGCAGCAGCGTTCCTAAAATTAGTTCGCCATAGTCGGCATAACCTACGTGCGCAATTGATGTAAACCCGTGCTTATTGCTACAATTCGTACAAATATGCTTTAAACGCACGAGGAAGGAACCACATGTTTGGTTTTAAGAAAGAGCTCTACACGCCCGAGTATCAGCTTGTCGGCGACGAGTGCGCCGTAATCGAGACGTCGAAGGGTACCATCAAGGTCAAGTTTGACGGCGAGGGCGCTCCCATTCATGTCGCGAACTTCTGCGAGCTTTCCACGATGGGCTTCTATGATGGCCTTAAGTTCCATCGCTATGTGCCCGGTTTTGTTATCCAGGGCGGCGACCCCAATACCCGCGACATGTCCGGCGCCGACGTCGCTGCCGGTCTTGAGGGCCCCGACGGTATGCCCGGTACCGGTGGCCCCGGCTACTGCATCAAGGGCGAGTTTGCCACCAATCCGCGCAACAGCCATGTCGATGGCGCCCTTGCCATGGCACGCTCCATGGACCCCGATTCCGCGGGTTCGCAGTTCTACTTCTGCCTGGGTGCCCAGCATAACCTCGATTCCGGTTACACCGTCTTTGGTACCACGGTCGAGGGTCTCGATGTGATTTCGCAGCTGCGTGCCGGCGACGAGATCGTCCATGTCGAGATCGTTCACGAGTAAAGGGGACTTCCTTGAATAGCCAGCTGATCCAACAGGGCCGCGCCGCTTACCGCGCGGGTGATTTTTCTGCTGCAGCCCAGATGCTTGGGGCGGCAAAGACTCCCGATGAGATTATGGGCGAGGCCGATCACCTTCGTGGCAACGCCTTGATGCACCTTGGCATGTATGCCGAGGCCGCCGAGGCCTATGCCGCCGCCCTCAACGACGGTACCTACGGCAAGCGCGGCGCGCTGCTCACCAACCGCGGCAAGGCGCTCGCCGCCGTGGGCGACTACACGACGGCCGCTCAGGCTTTCTCTGCCGCTACGCAGGATGCTTCCTATGCCACGCCGTTCAAGGCCTATCTGGGCCTGGGCAATGCGCTGTTCCAGTCGGGCGACTATGCCAACGCGGGAACCGCCTTCCGTCAGGCTGCCATCGACGGCGCCAATCCGGCTCCTGCCGCCGCACTCGGCGAGCTCGGTCGTTGCTTCATTAAGCTCGGCCGTCCGGCGGATGCCGTGGAGACCTACCGCACGGCTATCGGCTTTGCCGGCCCCCGCGACGACACGCGTGCGCTCAACGCCGGCATGGGTCAGGCGCTTTCTGCCGCCGGCCGTCCCTCCGACGCACTCGACGCCTTTAACGCCGCTACTGCCGATGGCATCTACCAGCTCACCTCCGAGCAGGCCGATGAGCTTGCCCGCGTGCACGATTCGCTTGCCGCGCTGTCTGCCCAGACGGCTATGGCCACGGCTCCGGCGCCCGCGATGGACGCTCCTGCCGTCGATCCGCTCGATCCTACGGGCGCGACCGGTCAGTTTATGCCCGATCCCTCGGACACCGGCTTCTTTACGCTGTCCGAGTCCGAGATGGTCCAGCAGGACCGTCAGGATCGTAAGCAGGCCAAGGTCCGTCGTCGCCATCGCCACACGGGTCTTAAAGTCTTCATCGTGCTGCTTCTGCTCATTTTGATCGCCGCGGGCGGTCTGGGCTTTGCCTACACGCGCGGCTTTGGCTTCCCGTCTCAGGAGTCTGTCGTTACCGATCTGTTCCAGGCTGCCGGCGACGGTGACGCCGCAAAGGCCGAGTCTTGCCTGGCCTCGAGCCTGTCCGAGGACGCTAAGTCGATGATCATCTCCTCGATTCCGCAGGGTGCCACCGTGTCCGTCGAGGGCATGGATCAGTCCATGACCGAGACGACCGCCAAGGTGAAGGCATCGCTGTCCAAGGGCGGCGAGCAGGAGTACACCGTCAAATTCGTGCGCTCCGACAACCATATCGGCTGGGCCGTTTCTTCGCTCGATATGGATTTCTCGGCTGCTGACAACCAGTAGTGACCTTATGGGATTTAGCTTTGCCCGGCGCTTCACCGCAAGTGAGGCGCCGGGCTTGCGCTAGTATGATGAGCTAGTAGTTTTCCAGCAATCATCCAACACATCAGGAGTTGCGTTGTTTTCTTTGATGGATATGTTCTTCGGTAGCTATGCGGGCGATCTTGCCATCGACCTCGGCACCGCCAATACGCTTGTCTCCGTGCGCGGCAAGGGCATCGTCATTCGCGAGCCCTCTGTTGTCGCCATCGACAAGAACGACGAGCGCATCCTAGCGGTCGGTATCGAGGCAAAGCGCATGCTCGGCCGTACGCCCGGCAACATCGTGGCCGTTCGTCCCCTGAAGGACGGCGTCATCGCCGACTTCGATGTTACCGAGGCTATGCTTCGCTACTTTATCGACAAGGCGTCTGAGAAGCGCTATCCGTGGACTCCGCGTCCGCGTGTTGTCGTCTGCGTTCCCTCCGGTGTCACGTCGGTCGAGAAGCGTGCCGTCTTTGAGGCCACGATCCAGGCCGGAGCCCGCCAGGCCTATCTGATCGAGGAGCCCATGGCTGCCGCTATCGGCGCCGACCTGCCCGTCGAGGAACCCACCGGCTCCATGGTCATTGACATCGGTGGCGGTACCACCGAGGTTGCCGTTATCGCCATGGGCGGCATCGTCGTCTCGCAGTCCATCCGTATTGCCGGTGACGAGTTCGATCAGGCCATCCTCACGCACGTTCGCGATGCCTATAACCTGGCCATCGGCGAGCGTACGGCAGAGGACATCAAGATCAAGGTCGGCTCCGCCGTGCCGCTCAAGGACGAGCTCGACGTCGAGGTCAACGGCCGCGACGTGATCACCGGTCTGCCCAAGACTGTGCGCATCGAGAGCGAGGAGATCCGTCGCGCGCTCAACAAGCCGCTCGACGAGATGGCCAAGGCCGTCAAGGACGCCCTCGACGCTACGCCTCCCGATCTTGCCTCTGACCTTATGTACTACGGCATTTTGCTGACCGGTGGTGGCGCTCTGCTACGCGGTCTCGACGTACGCCTGCGCGATGAGACCGGTGTTTCGGTCAACGTCAGCCCCACGGCGCTCGATAACGTCGTTAACGGCTGTGCCCGCGTGCTCGAGGCCAATGCGTTTGATGGTGGCTTCGTCCAGACCAATGCTTAATTTCCAAAAGGTGGATTCCATTTGGCACGATCTTCGGGTTTCTCCACAAATCTGAATACCAAGCGACAATCAACGGGTATGCGCCCGTTGATTGTTTTCAGCCTGATTTCGGTGTTGCTGCTCACGTTTTACATCCGCGAGGGCGAGGCAGGACCGATTCATGCCGTGCGTTCGGGCGTAACGACGATTACCTCGCCGGTGCGCTTTGTGGGCTCGGCTGTGGCGGCCCCCTTCAATGCGATTGGCAACGTGTTCTCTAACCTTACGGCGTCGCAGGACACGCTTGACGAGCTTAAGAAGCAAAACGAGGAACTGACCTCTAAGGTTGCTGAGCTCTCCGAGGCTCAAAAGACCGCCGAGCGTCTGGAGGGGCTGGTCGGGCTGCAGTCGACCTACAACCTCAAATCGACCGCTGCTCGTATCGTTGGTGCCTCGGGCGATGCCTGGACCTCGACCGTAACCATCGACAAGGGCTCTGCCGACGGCCTTACCATCAACATGCCTGTGACGAGTTCGGCCGGTGTTATCGGCCAGATCATCGAAGTCTCGGCCAAGACGTCCACCGTGCGCCTGATTGGCGACGAGAACTCGGGCGCGTCCGCTATGGTGCAGGACACGCGCGCCCAGGGCATGCTGCAGGGTCAGGCTGACGGCACGCTGCGTCTTGAGTACGTGAGCGTCGACTCCGATGTTAAGGTTGGCGACATCATCGTGACCTCGGGCATTGGCGGCGTGTTCCCCAAGGGCCTTCCGCTTGGCACCGTCTCGTCGGTTGAGAAATCGGCAAACGACGTGTACTACACCATTGTGGTGCGCGCTCAGACCACGGCCGAGAACAACGAGGAAGTGCTGGTCATTACCTCGCTGACCGACGAACAGTCGGCCTCGGATGAGGACGTGAGCACGGCCAACAGCACGCCGCAGGGAACGTCGCGCGATGCTGCGACCAAGACGAAGGACGAGAGTTCGGATGACAGTTCCGACACGTCCGAGACGACCGATTCCGGCTCGAACGAATAGGGGGGCATGTCCATGGATCTACACGAGCAGGGGATGAGCTCCCGTACGTTTGTAATCGCCGCCATTGTGTGCGTGCTGCTGCAGGCAGGCCTGGCACCGCAGATCTCCATTGCGGGCGGTCGCGTCAACTTCATGATTATCCTGGTGTGCCTAAGCGTGTTCTCGGGCGACCCGACCCGTGCCGTCGTGTGCGGTTTTTGCAGCGGCTTGTTTTATGACCTGTCCGCTGCCGTGCCGGTGGGCGTTATGTCGCTCCTGCTGACCGTGGGTTCTTTTGCCCTGGTGCACAGTGCCGTCGGTCAGACGGGCGGTAGCCCGAGTGCGCGCGGCGTTACCGTGGGCGCCTTCGCGCTCGTCATTAATGTGATCTACAGCATCATCTTGCTGTTTATGGGCTTGGAGACGAGCTTTGTCGTGGCGATCTTCGGCCATGCGTTGCCGTCTTCGATCCTGACGGGTCTGGTTGCCATTCCGTTTTTGATGTCCGGCGTTGTGCCGCAGTCCGGCTATGGATTCTCCGCACGTGGCGGACGCCAGACGGGTATGCGCTTTAAGCCCAAGACCCGTAAGCTCAAATAGGGGAGGCCCGTAGATGTCTTCCCAGTTGACGGTTGTTATCGCCGGTATCGTGCTGGTTGTGGCCATCGTGGTCGCGCTGGTCATCATGCGTCGTGGCGATTCCCGTTTTACCTACGATACGCAGCATGGAACGGCCCCGCGCGCCACCGAGGGCGAGGGCAATACCGCGGCGACCGCCTTTAAGGGCCGCTTTTCCATCCTCACCACGGGTGTGGGCGCGATGTTTGCGGCGCTTGCCGTCAAGCTGTGGGGCATGCAGATGGTCTCGTCGGACTATTACGAGAAGCAGGCCAATAGTAATCAGACTCGCACCGTTACCACACCCGCTGTGCGCGGTCGCATCCTTGACCGCAATGGCGTGGCGCTTGTCCAGAACCGTCCCTCACTTGCTGTCGTGGCCTACCGCGACCTTGCGGAGGATGAGGTTCTGGTTCGCCATCTTGCCAACGTGCTTGGAATGCCTTACGTGGCGGTCCTTCGCAATATTCAGGACAATACAGAGGGCGCTCAGAGCCTGCATACCATCGCGACGGACGTCCGTCGCTCCACGGTTGCCTATATTCAGGAGCATGCCGGCGAGTTCCCGGGCGTCAAGATTGCCGAGCGTACCGAGCGCCAGTATCCATATGGCGAGACGGCATGCCATATCTTGGGCTATACCGGCACCATTACCTCCGAGCAGCTCGAGGCCCAGAATAAGAAAACCTCTGGCGATGATGATGCTTCTGCTGGCAAGATTACGTACCAGTCGGGCGATATCGTGGGCCAGGCGGGCGTTGAGAGCTACTACGAAAACCTGCTGCAGGGTATTCGTGGCGAGCAGACCGTCAAGGTCGATGCCTCGGGCAATGTGACCGGTCAGGCCGGCGCCGTGCCGGCGAAGGCCGGCTCCGACATTAAGCTCACGCTCGACCTTAAGATCCAACAGGCCTGCGAGACGGCACTGGCGAGCGCTATCGAGCTTGCCAAGACCACTGGCTACAGCAATGCCGGCAACGGCGCTGTGGTGTGTCTCGATCCCAACAATGGCGAGATCCTGGGCATGGCGAGCGAGCCCAAGTTCGATCCGTCCGTCTTTATCGGCGGCGTCTCAAATGACGTGTGGACCGAGCTCAATGATGACAAGGGTTCGCACCCGCTGCTCAACCGCGCCATTAGCGGACAGTACATGTCGGCTTCGACCATCAAGCCGCTCTCGGCACTGGCCGGTCTTGAGTTTGGAACCTACACGTCGGGGCAGACGACCAACTGCACGGGCTATTGGACGGGTCTGGGCAAGTCGTGGGGCAAGTACTGCTGGCTGCATTCCGGCCACGGCACCATGACGCTGCAGTCGGGTATCGCCAACTCGTGCGACCCCGTCTTCTACGACATGGGCAAGGCGTTCTTTTATGACGAGAAACATTCCGAGGGCCTGCAGGAGGTCTTTCGTCGCTGGGGCCTAGGCAAGACCTGCGGTATCGATCTGCCGAGTGAGGGCGCGGGCCGTATTCCCGATGCCGAGTGGAAAGAGTCGTACTTCACCGACGCATCTGCCGAGGACCGCAAGTGGAATGCCGGTGATATGACCAACATTGCCATCGGCCAGGGCGACATCCTGGTGACGCCCCTGCAGATGGCGTGCGCCTATATGGGTCTTGCCAACGGCGGTAAACAGTACGTGCCTCACGTGTTTTTATCTGCCGTGTCGCGCGATGGCGACGGCGATGCCTATAAGTACAACGGCAAGGGCAAGAAGAAGCGCCTGGAGGCCAAGATCAACAGCGATTCGGATTTGGCTCTTGTTCGCAACGGCATGCACGACGTGATATACACGGCATCGACGTCCCTGGCGGCGCACTTTGGTACCCTGACGCCGCAGGTATACGGCAAGTCGGGCACGGGCGAGAAAAGCGGCGAGGACGAATACGCGTGGTTCTGCGCCTATGCACCGGCCGATGATCCCAAGTATGTCATCGCTACTGTCCTGGAGCAGGGCGGCGGCGGCTCAGATACCGCGATGCATGTCGTGCGCGACGTGCTCGGTGTGATTTATGACGAGCCCGATACCTCTTCGGCCTCGGGCGATTCTTCGGTTCGATAGGAGGTTGCGATGGATTTTTCTCCGGCGGATCTGTTCCGTTCAACCAAGACCGGCTCTCGCAGCAGCCTGGACCGCGTCAACAAGCAACTTTCGGCCTCGCGCGGCACGTTTCGCCAAAAGGTCCATATCGGTGTGCTCGTGGCTACAGTGGCGCTCGTCGCCTACGGTGCCATCATTATCTGGTCGGCTTCGCAGTTTAAGGCCGATGCCTCGTTCTCACGCCATCTGCTGGGAATTGGCATCGGCACGGTGCTGGCGGTGCTGGTCTGGCGTACCGACCTGCGCGGTATTTCCAATTTCTCGACGGCGTTGCTCGTCATCGACCTGATCGTGATCCTCTCGCCCAAGATTCCGGGTCTGTCCTATACGGGCGGTCTGGGCATGACGGGCTGGATCAAGATTCCCGGTATCGGCTTGACATTCCAGCCGGTTGAGCTTGCCAAGCTCATCACCATCTTCTTTATTGCTACGCTTGGCTCGCAGTATAACGGTCGCATCGATACCGTTCGCGACTACGTCAAGCTCTGCGGCATGTTGTCCATTCCGTTTTTGGCCGTCGTCGCCATGGGCGACCTGGGCTCGGGCCTTGTCGTGCTGGTTTCGGGCGCCATCGTCATTTGTATGAGTGGTGCACGCCGCGAATGGGTGCTGTCGACCCTGGCCCTGCTCGTGGGCCTGGTGGCCCTCGTCCTGGCGCTCGATTCGGTCTTTGATTCGTTGCTCGGCCACGATGTGCTTATCAAGCAGTATCAGATGAACCGTCTGACGGTCTTTATCGACCCCGATAATGCCGATTCGGACGATGCCTACAACCTGCAGCAGTCGCTTATCGCCGTTGGCTCGGGTGGCTTCTTTGGTAAGGGTTTGGGCCATGCGACGCAGTCGGCCGGCGGCTTTCTGCCTGAGTTCCACACCGACTTCGTCTTCGCCTTTCTGTCCGAGACCTTTGGCTTTTGCGGCTCCTTTTTGCTGCTGTGCTTGTACGTACTGCTCATCTTCTCGACGATCCGCGTTGCTTTTAAGTGCGAGTCTCTGTTCCTACGCTTATCATGCGTAGGTATCGTCGGCATGTGGGCGTTCCAGACCTTCGAAAACATCGGCATGTGCATCGGCATGATGCCGATTACCGGTATTCCGCTACCGTTTATTAGCTTCGGTTCGTCTTCGATGATGATTCAGCTGCTGACGGTGGGTATCGTACAATCCATATGGCGGCATCGTTCGGGCGCCGCGTAACCGCTGGAGGGGTTTGCTATGAAAATTCCCGTAGATAAGCTGACCCGCGCTTTTAAGATGGGCGCGTCCGTTAAGAAGGATTCCGATACGCCGGTGCGCGTCTCGGTCTATCTGGATTCGTCCGCCTCGCGCTTTCTTGCCGAGACGGTGCGTGACGCCTTTGTGCCGCAGACGACCTCGGGTATTGTGCGCGTCGAGCGTCTGGGGGAGGAGCGAATTGCTCCAAAGACCGATACCGATGTGGTGCTGGTGCTCTCGTGTGGTTCCGACCGCTTGGAGAGTGCCGTGCAGGAGCTCGTGATCGCCGGCGCGCCCGTGTGCGTGCTTGCCGAGTCTGCTGTGGAGGTGCCGTTTATCGAGGAGTCTACGCCCATGCTCGGCGTGGTGGCGGCAACCGATAAGACGTATCTGCTCGAGACGCTTGCCCGCTGGATTCTCGATCGCACCGACAAGGAAACGGCTTTTGCGGCGAACTTTGCCTTCATGCGCATCGCGGCGGCCAATCGTATCATCACCTCGTGCGCGCTCACCAATATGGCGACCGGTGCGCTGGTGTTTTTGCCGGGCGCCGATTATCCCGTTATGGCGCTGGCGCAGGTGGGCATGCTCTTTGAGCTCGCTGCCGTCTTTGGACGCGGTATTAAGCCCGAGCGCGGCTACGAGGTCGCGGGCGTGCTTGCCGGCGGTCTTGTGATCCGCGCGGTCACCCGCGCGCTCGTCAAGCAGACACCGCATATTGGGTTTGCCGTCAAGGCGCTCACTGCTGCCGCGGGCACCTATGGCATGGGCCGTGCGCTTGTTTCGCTCTACGAGCGCGATGTCGACTACAGTCGTGCCAACGAGGTGGTTACTGCCACGTTCTCCCGCGTTCGCGATCTGGTAACCACGGTCGCGGGCGCTACCCGTCCTATGGCGTCCTACCAGGACGCATCAGATCTCGCTGCTTAGGGGTTTTCCGTTGCGCGTTGCATACCAAGATTGTTTTCATTTAATTGAGCCGTTGCTCGCCAAGGTCGAGAAGCCGAGTCGCTATATCGATCACGAGTGGGGCACGCTTTCCAAGGCCGATGCCGATTACCGTTGCTGCCTGATCTACCCGGATGTGTACGAGGTTGGTCTGCCCAACCAGGGTATCGCCATCCTCTACAACATCCTTAACCAGGCCGAGGGCATCTCCTGCGAGCGTGGCTATGTGCCGTGGCCCGATATGGGTGACGCTATGCGCGAGGCAGGCATTCCGCTGCTCTCGCTCGAGGGTGCAGCGCCGGTCGCTTCGTTTGATATCGTCGGTCTGCATGTGCCGCACGAGATGGCGGTGACGAACTTCCTCGAGGCACTCGACCTCGCTGGCATTCCGCTGTTAGCGGCCGACCGAGGTGAAGACGACCCTATCATCATCGCCGGCGGCCCCTCGGTTTACAACCCCGAGCCGTATGCGGCCTTCTTCGATGCCATTCTCATCGGTGAGGGCGAGGAATCGCTGCTCGAGACCTGCCAGCTGCATCGCCGCCTGCGTGACGAAGGGGTCCCGCGCGCGCAGATTGTCGAGCAGCTTGCATCCATTGCCGGCAACTACGTGCCGTCGCTCTATGAGGTTCGTCACGACGAGCCCTGCTCGCCGCATGGCTACACCGTGCCGCGTGAGGGCAAGGATGCGCCGACCGTGGTCTACAAGCGCGTCGTCGAGGATTTCGGCGCCACGAATCCGCTTTCGCAGTCGTGCGTGCCCTATGCGCAGCTGGTCCACGACCGCCTGTCTATCGAGATTCTGCGCGGCTGCGCCCGCGGCTGTCGTTTTTGCCAGGCCGGCATGACGTATCGCCCGGTGCGCGAGCGCTCGGCCGACCAGATCGTCTCGTCGGTGATCCAGGGTCTGGAAAAGACCGGCTATGACGAGGTGTCGCTGACCTCGCTCTCCACGACCGACCATTCCTGCATTCGCGACGTGCTCGGCAGGCTCAACCGTCGCCTGGAGGATACGGGTATTCGCGTGTCTATTCCGTCGCAGCGCCTGGATTCGTTTGGCGTGGATATGGCCGAGTCGGTTGCTGGCGAAAAGAAGGGCGGCCTGACGTTCGCGCCCGAGGCCGGCAGCCAGCGCATGCGCGACATCATTAACAAGAACGTGACCGAGGAGGATCTGGACCGTGCGGCCAAGGCGGCCTTCGAGGCCGGCTGGAACCGCATGAAGCTCTACTTTATGATGGGCCTTCCCGGCGAGCGCGACGAGGACATCGTGGCCATCGCCAATCTGGCCGATCACGTGCTGGAGCTCGGTCGTTCCGTGGTGCCCAAGGCTCGTCGCGGCTCGATCTCGGTGTCCATCTCGGTTTCGGTCTTTATCCCCAAAGCTGCCACGCCGTTCCAGTGGTGCCCGCAGCTCGACTACGACGACGTCAAGCGTCGCCAGAAGCTGCTTATCACGAGCGTTCGCAACCGTGCCGTCCGTGTGCATTACCACGATGCCGAGACCTCGCTCATCGAGGCCGCGCTGTCCCGCGCCGGTCGTGACATGACGCCCGTCATCATCGATGCTTGGCGCTCGGGCTCTCGCTTTGACGCCTGGGTAGAGCATTTCTCGCTCGATAACTGGAAGGAGGCTGCTGCCAAAAACGGCATCGACCTCAACGAGCTCGTGCATCTGCCCTACGAGTTGGACTGGCACCTGCCTTGGGAGCACGTGAGCCCCGGCTGCACGCGCGGCTTCCTCGAGCGCGAATACCGCCGCTCGTTGGAGGGCGTCACGACCC
Source organism: uncultured Collinsella sp. (assembly GCA_902462065.1). Taxonomy (GTDB): domain Bacteria; phylum Actinomycetota; class Coriobacteriia; order Coriobacteriales; family Coriobacteriaceae; genus Collinsella. The sequence goes on along the minus strand of CABQAK010000001.1, from coordinate 65,793 downwards.
CCGACTGCACCCGCACGTCGTGCACCGGCTGCGGAATCTGCCCCACGCTCCACGCCAAGAATGTATTGATGGGTGATCGCGCATGAGTGAGCGCCTGACCGACAACCCCATGCTCTTTAGACTTCGTGTTCGCTATGGCAAGCGCGATCGCCTTAAGTACCTGGGCCATCTCGAAGTAATCCATACCATTGAGCGCATCGTGCGCCGTGCGGGACTTCCCTATGCCGTCACGCAGGGCTTCTCTCCGCACATGCGCGTGGGCTTCTCTTCGGCGCTACCGGTGGGTACGTCGTCGACCTGCGAGTGGTATGACCTGTTTATGACCGAGTTCGTCGCTCTCGACGAGGCGTTTGGGCGCCTGGCTGCGGCGTCTCCGGCCGATCTGGCCCCCATCGAGGCGGCATACATCGACGTGCGCACGCCGGCGCTGACGGCGCAACTCACGCGTCTGTCGTACCGCATCGACCTGCATCTGAATCCCGACGCGCCGGCCTCCGCCGACGAGGTGCGTCGCGCAATCGATACGCTGCGCGCGGGCCATGGCATCGACTACGCGCGCGGAAAAAAGAGCAAGCGCTTGGATTTGGATCACACGCTCGTGGGCTATGAGCTCACGGCGGGGGAGCGCCCGGACCATTTGGTGCTCATGCTCGACACCCATGCCGACAACGAGGGCTCCATGCGTCCGGAAATTTTGCTTTCCGCTGCTGATGTTTTGTTGCAGGGCTTGACCCCGGGCGTGGATGCACCTATTGTTTCCACCGGTATGCAAGACCTCGTGACCATCTGCTCCTACGATGTCGAGCGTCAGAATCAAGCATGCGAGGACGACGAGGGCCGACTCGTCAGCCCCATACCTGTGCGAACTTGTGGATTTGCTCCACATACTCGTTGACGGGGGTATTTTCGCCTGCTACTATATTCGGCTGTTGCACTAACTGATGCATGAAGGGCAAGTAAACATGTACGCAATCGTTAACACGGGCGGCAAGCAGTACAAGGTCGCCACCGACGATGTCATCACCGTCGAGAAGATCGAGGGCAATGAGGGCGACAAGGTCACCCTGCCGGTTATCTTCCTCAACGATGGTAAGAAGATCGTCACCGATCCCGACAAGCTGGCCAAGGCCAAGGTTACCGCTCAGATCGTTGAGCAGTTCAAGGGCGAGAAGCAGCTGGTCTTCAAGTTCCACAAGCGCAAGCGCTATCGTCGTCTGAAGGGTCACCGTCAGCAGCTCACCAAGCTGAAGATCGTGAAGGTTCAGGCTACCTCCCGCGCCAAGAAGGCTGTCAAGGCAGAGGCTGAGGCTGTTGCCGAGGCTCCCGTCGCCGAGTAGATTACACTCGTAACGAAAGAGTAGGTATACACAATGGCACACAAAAAAGGACTCGGTTCCTCCCGTAATGGCCGTGACTCCCGCGGTCAGCGCCTTGGCACGAAGCGCTATGCCGGCCAGACGGTAACCACGGGCACGATTCTCGTCCGTCAGCACGGCACGCACATCCACCCGGGTGAGAACGTTGGCCGTGGTAAGGACGACACGCTGTTCGCGCTGGTCGACGGTACCGTTGAGTTCCACAAGGGTATCAAGCACAGGGTCAGCGTACGCCCGCTCGCGAACGCGTAATTCACCCTTCATAGAGCACATATGTGGGAGGCACTTGAGTTTTAGGATTCAAGGGTCTCCCTCTTTTTGTAGGAGGCGATTCTGTTGTCACAGTTCACCGATATCAGCCGCATTAACGTGTGCGGCGGCGACGGCGGAGCCGGATGCATGTCGTTTAGGCGCGAGGCATTTGTCCCCAAGGGCGGCCCCGATGGCGGCGACGGCGGTCGTGGCGGCAATGTCGTCATCCAGGCCGATGCTCAGCTGTCTTCGCTGATCGATTACCGCTTTAAGCATCACTTCCGCGCCGAGCGCGGCACGCACGGGCAGGGTGCCCGTCGTAACGGTAAGAGCGGCGAGGACCTGATTCTCAAGGTTCCTATGGGTACCGTGGTGCGCGAGCTCGACCCCGAGACGCAGACCCCGATGTTCGAGATTGCCGATCTGGTGCACGACGGCGAGCGCGTCGTCGTGGCGCCCGGCGGTGCCGGCGGTCTGGGCAACACGCACTTTGTGACGTCGGTGCGCCGCGCGCCCGCGTTCGCTCAGCTGGGTGAACCGGCCGAGGAGCACTGGATTGAGCTCGAGATGAAGCTTATGGCCGATGCCGCGCTCGTGGGCTTTCCCTCGGTGGGTAAGTCATCGCTCATCGCGCGCATGAGTGCCGCCCGTCCCAAGATCGCCGACTACCCGTTTACCACGCTCGTGCCGAACCTCGGCATGGTGCGTGCCGGCGAATATTCTTACGTCGTTGCCGACGTCCCCGGTCTTATCGAAGGCGCGAGCGAGGGCCGTGGCCTGGGTCACCAGTTCCTGCGCCACATTGAGCGTACGGCCCTAATCATGCATGTCGTCGACATGACGGGTGGTTTTGAGGATCGCGATCCGGTTGAGGACTATCGCATCATCAACCGCGAGCTCGAGCAGTATGGCGCCGAGCTTTCGGAGCGTCCGCAGATTGTCGTTGCCAACAAGTGCGACGCGCCGGGCACGGCCGATAAGATTGCCGACCTCAAGCGCGCAGCGCTCGACGATGGCCATATGTTCTTTGCCGTGTCTGCCGTGACGGGCGCCGGCCTCAACACGCTGATGCTTGCCGTGGGTGAGCAGGTGGCCAAGCTCCGCGCCGAGCTGGCGGTCTCCGATGAGCCGGTCGACCTGCGCGACGATGAATGGGAGCGCCGTCGCCTGCAGCGAGAGAAGCGTTTCCGCATTGTCCAGGAAGAGCCCGGTGCCTTCCGCGTGGTCGGTCGTGCCATCGAGCGCATGGTCATCCAGACCGACTGGGAAAACGAGGAAGCCGTCATTTACCTGCAGCATAAGTTTGCGCGTATGGGTGTTGACGATGCGCTCGAGAAGGCCGGTTGCCGTGCGGGCGACGAGGTTCGCATTTGCCAGCGCGCCTTTGACTTTGAGGGCGCTGAGGACTTCTCGGAGTACGAGGAGCTCGAGGATGCTGGCGAGGACGTTGCCGTTGAGGCCATTGACGTGACCGATGCTGCGGATGAGGGCGTCGAGGTTGTTGATGCGGCGGATGCCGCGGACGATACCGAGACACCGGAGGGCGAGTAAGCCATGTCGCTGCGCGGTGGAATCGGTTTGCCCGAGCTTCCTCTAGAGGACGGGCAGGAGTTTAGGCTCGGTATTATGGGTGGCACCTTTGATCCCATCCATTACGGGCACCTGGTGACCGCCGAGCAGGCGCGCGAGTCGCTCGACTTGGACGCTGTGCTCTTTATGCCGGCGGGCTCTCCTGCCTTTAAGCTTGACAAGCCGGTGACGCCTGCCGAGGACCGTTATGCCATGACGGTCCTCGCCACCGCTGCGAACCCGGCCTTTTTGGCGAGCCGGTTCGAGATCGACCGCCCGGGCGTAACCTATACGGCCGATACGCTTCATGCCCTTCGCGACTTTTACCCGCCGCAGGTAAAGCTCTACTTTATTACGGGCGCCGACGCGATTATCGATATTGTGACCTGGCATGATGCCGAACGAATCGCTGAGCTTGCTACCTTTATTGCGGCGACGCGACCGGGCTTTGATATCGATACGGCGCGTGCCCGAATCAAAGAGTCGGGACTGCCGTTCGACGTGCGCTATATTCAGATTCCGGCGCTGGCGATCAGCTCGACGAACATTCGTAAGCGAGTTGCCCGCGGCATGAGCGTGCGCTATCTTACGAGCGAGTCCGTGCTCGGCTACATTCGCAAACGCAGGCTATATGCCGATTTGGGCCAAGAAGATTTTGAGTGATGGGGGTCTACGTTGTCGGTAGAGGATCAGTTTGAGGGCGATGAGCGCGCGCTGCTCAAGCGCATTCAAGAGCTGCTCGATGTTCGCATGAAGGATAAGCGCAAGCGCTATGTGCATTCGCTGGGTGTTGCCGAGACCGCACTTCATCTGGCCGAGGTCTACGGCGTTGACCGCTTTGATGCCGCTGCTGCCGGTCTGATCCACGACTGGGACAAAGTGCTCTCCGACGACGAGCTGGTTACGCGCGCTCTGCATTACGGCATTAAGATTGCCGGCTCTCCTTCCGCCGCGACGCCGCTTTTGCATGGCCCTGTTGCCGCCTATGAGCTTCCGCAGCTTTTTCCCGAGCTGTCGCCGGCCGTTTTCCAGGCTGTCGACCGTCACACCGTGGGTGCCTGTGACATGACGCCGCTCGATATGGTGGTCTTTGTGGCCGATGCCATCGAGCCCAACCGCCACGGCGACTATGCACATGCGCTGCGCAAGATGGTGGGGGAGTCGACGCTCGACGAGTTGTTCTTCTCCTGTTTTGCGCAGGGTTTGGTCTATGTGATTCAGTCCGGGCGCTATCTTTATCCCACGGCTATTTCGATTTACAACCATTACGCCCAGCTGCGCTAGCTCGGGCTGTCTAGAAAGAGGTATTCCATGGCCGACGAGACCATGACCGACGAGCAGATTCTTGAAGGTGTGGAGCACAAGAGCTTCGCCGCCACGTCCGACCGCACTGCCGCCTCGCTGTCCGCGAGCGGTGTCGCCGCCGAGGATGTCGCCCGCGCCGCCGCGCAGGCCGCCTACGACAAGAAGGGCGAGGACGTTCAGGTGCTCGACCTGACCGAGCTTTCCGATGTGTGCGACTACTTTGTGCTCGCCACCGGTACCAACAACCGCCAGGTCGATTCCATCGTCGACGATATCGAGGAGAAGGTCGCCGAGGCTTGCGGCGAGCATCCGTTCTCCATCGAGGGCCGCGAGCAGAAGACCTGGATGCTCATGGACTATGGTTCGGTTGTCGTCCACGTCTTCACTCCCGAAGCCCGCGACTTCTACCGCCTCGAGAAACTCTGGGGAGACGCCCCCCAGCTTCCCCTCGACCTCCTCTAAATGATTTTTCTGGGACGGGGATAAAATAATCATTGCTACCGTTTGCCGAACCGCTCACCTTTGTTGGGCAGTTCGGCCCTTTTCTTCCTTTCCTTTTGTATGCTGTGACTACTGCATCCTTGGAAGGGAGGGTTTCGATGACTCGTGTTGCCCGTGCGTTGTCCGAACTCGGCCATTATCACGTCATGCTCAAGGGCTGTGCTGGCCAGCTGATCTTCGAAGACGATGACGATCGCCTTTATTTTCTCAATCTATTGAACAGACGATTTACGTCCGCTCATATTCGCCTTCTTGCCTGGTGCCTCATGGACAATCATGTTCACCTGCTATTTGATGATCTCGATAATCAGATGAGCGTTGCTATGCATGCGATTGATACGGCATATGCGAAACACTTCAATCAAAAAACCGGCCGCCGCGGACCGGTGTTCCAGGAACGATTCAAGAGTGTGATCATTTCTGACGACAAACAGCTGCTCCGTTGCGTCCGATACATACACGATAATCCTGCAAAAGCAGGTATTTCTTCTGCTCCTCTGTATCGCTGGAGCAGCTTCCATGAGTATTTCTCTCATCCCGAAATTTGTGATTGTGAAGGTATTCTCAATCTGTTTGGGGGTACGGAAGCGTTTTATCTTTCGAGTACCGACGGCAAGCCTAATCCCTATTTTATGCCCGAAGGTAAGCATATCTCCGATATGGATGCGCTGGAAGTTGCCCGGGCTCTTTTGGCTCCGCATGAGCCTTATCAGCTTAAAACTTTGCCGAAATCAGAGCGAAATCGTCTTCTGGCAGTGTTGAGGCATCGGGGGTTTACGATTGACCAGATTTCGCGTCTGACGGGAATTGGGACCAATATCATTCAAAGGGCGAAATGACGCTCCAAATGATTAAAAAATCCCCGTCCTAGAATAATCATTCGCAGCTGCCCGGCTTTCTTTTTGCCCAAAGGCGGTTAATCGCTAAAGCGGGATTGGCGGCCGAAGGAAAGGGCGGTGTCGCCGAATTTGTCTCGGACGGCGTCGATGGCGACGGAGAGGTCGCGGCGGTCGCTGGATTGGGCTCCGCGGTCATCGATCTCGCAGAACAGGTCAGTCTGGATGCCGCCCTGATGGTCAAAGTCGCTCATGCCGATGCCTGCTAAGCGAACGTGCATTCCTTCCTGCCAGATGTTGTCGAGCAGCTCGAGTGCCACGGCCACGAAGATGTTCTCATCGTCGGTCGGATGAGGCAGCCGGCGCTGTGCCGAGCGACCGTTTCCATACGAATACTTGAGCTTGAGCGTCACCGTGGCGCCCGTCAGCCCCTGACGGCGCAGGCGGCGTCCCACTGACTCGCCCAGCAGCGCAATCGCCGCCTCAATATCCCCACGCTCAGTCAAATCTTTCGCAAAGGTGCGTTCATTGCTGACCGACTTGACCTCGCGCTCTTCATCGAGACTCGTGACTTCGGAGATTTCGAGTCCCAGCGCACGCTGGCGCATGCGTTCGCCGTTGACGCCAAAAATAGAGGCCAAGGTGGATTCCGGCGCACGTGATAGCTCGCCGAGGGTGTAGATGCGCATGCGGCGCAGTCGCTCCTCGGCTGAGCGTCCGATGCCGCTCATGGCAGACACTGGTAGCGCGGCCAAAAAGCGCTGCTCGGTTCCGGGGCGCACGATGGTCAGCCCAAACGGCTTATCACGCTCGCTTGCGATCTTTGCAACCGTCTTGTTGCAGCCCACGCCAATGGAGCACGTCACTCCCAGCGCTGCCACGCGGTCGCTTATACGCCGCGCAACCAGCAGCGGGTCTTCGGGCGCAAAGCGACCCGGTGTGATATCGATAAAGGCTTCGTCGATGGATACGCGCTCAACGCGCGGGGTTTCGTCGGCGAGAATCGCCATGACCTGCGCGCTCACCTCGCGGTAGCGATCAAAGTGCCCGTGCGTCCAAATGGCTTGCGGGCACAAGCGCCGCGCCTCGGCCGAGGCCATGGCAGAGTGCACGCCAAAGCGACGTGCCTCGTATGAGCAGGTGGATACGACGCCGCGGGAATCGGCATCGCCACCCACGATGAGCGGCTTGCCGCGCCACTCGGGATGATCGAGCATCTCCACGCTCGCAAAAAACGCATCGAGGTCCATGAGGCCCACCGCCGGACCCGTCCAGGGAGGCGGTGTGACGCCCATGGCATCCTCATAACCGTATGTATGTTCGCGTCTTTCCATGTCATGAGTATACCGCGCAGCTCATGTGGGGTGCGTGTATGTGCTTGCAAATCCCGAATTCTTGTCTAAGATATGGATTTGCCCTCGACTACACCGAAGAAGTTGGTCTCACGGACTTCACCTGCCCGCGTCGATGGCGTATTATGTTCAACTGTTTGTTTGTAGTTGCAGCCTAAAGCTGCTTGGTTGGAGGAGTTTCCTTTGGCAGTCAAGATTCGCCTTGCTCGTCACGGCGCTAAGAAGCGTCCGTACTACCGTGTCGTCGTCGCCGATTCCCGCGCCCCGCGTGACGGTCGTATCATCGAGGAGGTTGGCCGCTACAACCCGATGACCGCCCCCAAGACCATCAACCTCGACCTCGAGAAGATCGCCGACTGGCAGTCCAAGGGCGCTCAGCTCACCGACGCCGTAGCCGCTCTGGTCAAGGCCGCCAACGAGGGCGAGAAGACCGAGACCGTCGTCAAGAAGTCCAAGAAGCAGCTCGCCAAAGAGGCCGAGGCCGCTAAGGCTGCCGCTGAGGCCGCTGAGGGCGCCGAGGAGTAAATCGTGCCTGAGGTTGACGCTGCACAGCTCGAGGGTGAGGCAATGCTCTCAGATCGCATCGCCGATCTCGTCGAATATCTCGTTGTTCAGATCGTCGACGACCCGGATTCCGTGAGCCTTGAGGTCATCGATGGTGACGACGCCTCCACGATTGAGGTTTCTGTTGCCGAGGATGACGTCGCTAAGGTCATCGGCCGTCGTGGCCGTACCATCAAGGCCATTCGCACGCTCGCCCGTGCACTGGCCGCTCGCCTCGACACTGCTGTCGAGGTAGAGGTTCTGGGCTAGGACCTTGGGGTCCCAGTACAAAAACATCGCCCGTGTGGTCAAGCCGCACGGAAGAAAGGGGGAGGTCCTCGCGCAGCCGCTGCGGGGGCTTCCTTCTGTATTAGAGCCTGGTATGCGCGTCGCCCTGACGCCGCCGGCGCTCAAGCGCGACCGCTTTTGCACGGTCGTGTCCGTCACCGATACGGGCGATGGCGATCTGGTCTCGTTTGAGGGCATTGACGACTTGACGGCTGCCGAGGGCATCACGGGATGCTACGTGCTGGCAAATCGTGACGATTTTGAGCTCGATTCGCTCGACGCTGCCTATACCGACCTGATGGGTCGCGAGGTGGTCGACGAGCGCTTCGGTTCGCTCGGCACGATTGTCGAGATCATGTCGACGCCCGCGAACGATGTTTGGGTTGTCGAGGGCGATCGGTACGGCGAGGTACTGATTCCCGTGATCGAGCAGGTTGTGCTCGATCTTCCCGACACAGGAAAAATTTCCGTCCACGTTATGGACGGCCTGATCGATATGGACAAGTAGGGAGGACAACATGCTGATCGAGACCCTTTCGGTCTTTCCCGAGATGTTTGAGCCCGTTATGTCCACATCGATTTTGGGCCGCGCCCGCAAGGCCGGCCTTTTTGATTTTAAGGCGTATAACCTGCGCGACTGGACGCACGACCGCCATCGTACCGTCGATGACGAGCCGTACGGCGGCGGGCAGGGCATGCTCATGAAGGTCGAGCCTATCGCAGAGGCCATCGAGGCCATTAGCGCAGAGGGTCCCAAGCCCACGGTTGTGTTCTTCACCCCCTGTGGCGAGCCCTTTACGCAGCATGTGGCCGAGCGCCTGCTCAAAAGCGAGCGCCTGCTGTTTGTGTGCAGTCGCTACGAAGGCGTCGATGAGCGCGCGTATGCGTATGCCGACGAGCGTCTGTCGATCGGCGACTATGTGCTCACGGGTGGCGAGCTACCCGCCATGGTCGTTGCCGATGCCGTCGTACGCCTCATCCCCGGCGCCCTGGGCGACGAGATGAGCAACGTGGACGAGTCGTTCTCGACCGCCGAGGACGGAGGCCTGCTCGAGTACGCGCAGTACACCCGTCCTGCCGAGTTCAACGGCGAGGGCGTGCCTCCGGTGCTTGTGAGCGGCGATCACGCCAAGGTCGATGTCTGGCGTCGCAAGAACGCCATCGAGCGCACCTGCCGCTGGCGTCCCGACCTGATCGAGACGGCGCGGCTTACGCCCGAGGAGCGCGCATACGCGCAAGAGATTCTGGACGCGTCGTATTCGCAGAGCGAGGAGTGAGAATGGTTCCTTCGCAGCATTCCGTGCTAAAGGGTGCGTTTGAGTGGATCGCGGTCGTTGCGATCGCACTGGTCGCTACCTTCTTGATTCGCTCGTTTGTGGTCGAACCCTTTGTGGTGCCCACCGGCTCCATGGAGTCCACGATCGAGATCGGCGACCAGATCTTGGCGCAAAAGGTGAGCCTTGAGCTCGGCCAGCCCGTCAGCCAAGGCGATATCGTGGTGTTCCACAACCCCGATGGCACCTCCGAGCACGATGTTCTCGTCAAGCGTGTTATTGCCACGGCCGGCCAGACGGTCGACCTTCAGGACGGCAAGGTGGTCGTTGACGGCCAGGCGCTCGACGAGGGCTACACGACCGGCATGAGCTGGCCGCTTTCGGTCCAGGCTCCCGGCGCTCAGGTAAGCTATCCCTACACCGTTCCCGACGGGTGCGTGTGGGTGATGGGCGATAACCGCGAAAACTCTGCCGACTCACGCTACTTTGGTCCCGTCGATCGCTCTGATTTGATCGCCGTGGCGCTTGTGCGCTACTGGCCGCTCAACCGCATCGGCACTATCGACTAAAAACCGCTATAGTACAGTACCTAACCGTGTAATCGTTTCGACGAGGGGATATTAGAGGCATGAACGCTTCATCGCTTTCCTTCCAAGACATCATCCTGCGCCTCCAGCAGTACTGGGGCGAGCAGGGCTGCGTCATTATGCAGCCCTATGACTCCGAGGTCGGTGCCGGTACCTTCCACACCGCGACCACGTTGCGCTCGCTCGGTCCCGCCGAGTGGCGCACCTGCTACGCTCAGCCTTGCCGCCGTCCTGCCGACGGCCGCTACGGCGAGAATCCCAACCGCATGCAGCACTACTATCAGTTCCAGGTGCTCATCAAGCCCTCGCCGGTCAACGCCCAGGAGCTTTACCTGGGGTCTCTTGCCGCTATCGGTCTGGACCCCAACGACCATGACGTCCGTTTTGTCGAGGACGACTGGGAGAGCCCGACGCTGGGCGCCTGGGGCCTTGGCTGGGAGGTCTGGCTCAACGGCATGGAGGTCACGCAGTTTACGTACTTCCAGCAGGTGGGCGGCATCGAGGTCGACCCTGTGCCCGTCGAGATTACCTATGGTCTGGAGCGCATCGCCATGTACGCTCAGGGCGTCAACTCCGTCTACGACCTGGTGTGGAGCTATCTGCCCGATGGCACGCCGATGACCTATGGCGACGTGTTCCTGGAGAACGAGCGCGAGTTTAGCGCCTACAACTTTGAGGTCGCCAACGTCGAGATGATGCGTCAGAAGTTTGACGACTACGAGGCCGAGTGCCACTCCTGCCTTGAGCGCAAGCTGCCGCTGCCCGCTTACGACTGCGTCATGAAGTGCAGCCATGCCTTCAACCTGCTCGATGCCCGCGGCGCACTGTCCGCGGTCGAGCGTGCCAACTACATCCTGCGCGTCCGCGCCGTCGCCAAGGCGTGCTGCGAGGCCTATATGGCCGAGGTCGCCGGAGTCAACGAGAATGCCGACCAGGAAGGCGAGGTGGCGTAAGCCATGGCAGACGCTAAGGATTTCCTGTTTGAGATCGGTACGGAGGAAATGCCCTCCGCACCGCTGAACAATGCCGTCAAGCAGCTTGGCACCATGATTGCCAAGGGTCTCGACGAGGCCGGTCTGGCCCATGGCGAGGTCCGCGTGATTTCGAGCCCGCGTCGTTTGGCTGCGCTCGTGGCCAACGTCGCCACTGCGACCGATGAGGTCCATGAGGTCAAGCGCGGCCCCGCGGCAAACATTGCCTTTGATGCCGACGGTAACGCCACCAAGGCCGCCCAGGGCTTTGCCCGCAAGTGCGGTGTGGCTGCCGAGGACCTGGTCCGTCGCGAGGACACCGACGGCCGCGAGTACGTGTTCGCCGAGAAGAACATTCCCTCCGCTCCGGCTACGCCGATCCTGACGTCTCTGTGCGAGAAGACTATCGCCGGCCTGCAGTGGCCCAACTACCGCAGCCAGCGCTGGGGCCACGAGCACGCTACGTTTGTTCGTCCGGTCCGTTGGATCTGCTGCCTTTTGGGCGAGGACGTCGTGCCCGTGTCGTTTGCCGATGTGACGAGCGGCAACACCACGCGCGGACATCGCGTTCTGGGCCCCGGTGACCATGTGGTCGCCAGCCCCGCCGTCTACGAGCAGGTGCTCGAGGACGCCGGCGTGCTCTCTGCCGAGCGTCGCCGCGAGGCTATCCTTGCCGGTATCGCCGAAGTCGAGGCCGCTCGCCCCGGCTGCCATGTCGACACGCCCAAGAAGGTCTTCGAGGAGGTCATTAACCTCTGCGAGTGGCCGACGGTGCTCGTCGGTACTTTCGATGAGGAGTTCCTCAAGGTCCCGCACGAGATCATCTGTGAGTCCATGCTCACCAACCAGCGCTACTTCCCGATATATGACGGCGAGGGTAAGCTCACGCGTGAGTTCGTGGTCGTTTCCAACAGCAAGCCCGAGAACGCCGAGCGCGTGATCGACGGCAACGAGCGCGTCGTGCGCGCCCGTCTGGACGACGCAAAGTTCTTCTACGAGGAGGACCTGAAGATCTCCCTCGACGAATTCCGTGAGCGTCTGGCCAAGGTTGCCTTCCAGGAGAAGCTCGGTAGCGTGCTCGCCAAGTCCGAGCGCATCGAGCAGCTCGCGCTCGCTATCGCCCGCGAGGCTCATCTGGGCGCCCATCTTGCCGCCGACGCCGCTCGCGCCGCGCACCTGTGCAAGGCAGACCTGGTGTCCAACGCCGTTGTCGAGTTCACGAGCCAGCAGGGCGTGATGGGCGGTTATTATGCGACCGCGATGGGGGAGAACGACGAGGTCGCCCATGCTATTCGCGATCACTATCGTCCTCGCTTTGCCGGTGACGAGCTGCCCGAGGGCACCGCTGGCTGCATCGTGGCCTGCGCCGACAAGCTCGATACCATCGCCGGTATCTTTGCCATCGGCGAGCCCCCGACCGGCTCCTCCGACCCCTACGCGCTGCGTCGTGCCGCTATCGGCATCATCAACATCCTGCGCGATCGTCTGCCGATTGACCCCACGTCGCTCATCGACTTCGCTCTCGAGCTCTATAGCGAGCAGGGCATTGAGTTCGACGCCGCCGAGGTCGCCCAGCAGGTCCGTGACTTCTTCCACGGCCGTCTGGTGAGCATGGCCCGTGACGAAAAGATCCCGACCGATACCGTCGCCGCCGTCTCCGCGGTGCACATCATCGCCCCGTCCGTCTTCTTCGCCCGCTGCGCCGCGCTCGATGAGGCCCGCAAGAACGACGCCGAGACCTTCGGCAACCTGGCTACCGCCTATGCCCGCGCCGCGCACATCTCCAAGCCCGAGCTGGGTGCGGAGTACGACCGCGCCCTGATGGGCGAGGTTGAGCTTGCGCTTGCCGACGCCTCCGAGGCCGCTCAGACCGCCGTCGATGCTGCTCTCGCTGCCGAGGATTACCCGGCCGCATTTGCCGCCCTCGCCGCCCTGCGCGCCCCCATCGACCGCTTCTTCGACGAGGTCATGGTCATGGACAAGGACGAGCAGCTCCGCGATAATCGCCTTAAGCTGCTCAACCGCTTCGAGGCCGTTTTCTCCGGCATCGCCAATATCGGTGAGCTTGCCCGCAAAAAGTAAGCCAGCCTGCGCGTAAGCGCAAAAGGAGCCCCGCATGGATTGCCCGGTCGCCGTTCGTCCCACCGTTATCGTTATCTCCGACTCGCTCGGTGATACTGCTTGTGAGGTGGTGCTTGCGGCTTCCGGGCAATTTGATGAAGGGGCTTTTCGCGTTTTGCGCCTGCCCAAGGTGACCTCCGTGGAGCAGGTCAAGTCATTTGTGGGGCCGCGCGTCGATGACGGCCATCGCGATATCGCCGTGTTCCACACCATTGTCGACCCGGCCCTTCGTGCTCGTGTGCTCGACTACTTGGGCATGCTGCACATTCGCTCGGTCGACCTGATCGGTCCGACGCTCGCCGTGCTGTCGTCGCTCATCGGTGCGACGCCCAAGGGCATCGCGGGCGTGATTCACAAGACCGATGACCGCTATTTCCATCGTATCGAGGCCATGGAGTATTTCGTTGAGCACGATGACGGGCGCGGTTGCGACGATCTGTCGGGTGCCGATATCGTGCTGTTGGGCGTATCGCGCACGTCCAAGACGCCGCTGTCGATGTTTTTGGCCTTTCAAGGTTACAAGGTTGCCAATGTTCCGTTGGCCCACGGCATAGAGCCGCCCAAGTCGATTTACGAGGTTGACCCGATGCGCTTGTTCGGCCTGATTTCGACCGTCGATGTGATTTCCGAAATTCGCGATAGCCGCTTGGGCGACGACTACGCCCGTGCCGTCGCCGGCTCCTATGCCGAGCCCGAGAGCGTGCGCAGCGAGCTCGAGGAAGCTCGTGCCCTCATGAAGCGCCTAGGCTGCTTTGTGGTGCGTACCGACGGCAAGGCCATCGAGGAAAGCGCTGCCGAGATCATTAGCCACTTGGAGGAAATCCAAGAAGCTCGCGCCCGCCGAGCCACCCGCCGCGCCTAATATTAGTAGCATTTTGATAAAGCGATTTAGCAAAAACATCGCATCTGACCTGCTTTTTTATTGTAGTGGTATCTTCATAAGGTAACCAACTTTACCTACCGTTTACCGCCAGTTTTAGCACGTTTACCAAACCGCGTATCCTCTGCTCAAGCCCGTTCAAATCCGGTCGTATAGTTCCCTCACGGCCCGCATCCGGCGGGTCGATTCGTTACCACGGTCGTGCGCGTAAGTGCATGGAAGGGGAAGTATCGTGAGCGATTGCAAGAGGGTTTACCGTTTTGGAACCGACGTCCAGGGCACCTGTGTCACTGAGGGCGACAAGTCCATGAACTTCGTGCTTGGCGGCAAGGGCGCAAACCTTGCCGAGATGAGCCGCATCGGCCTGCCGGTTCCCGGTGGCTTTACCATTACCTGCCAGACCTGTGTCGAGTACTCCGGTGCCGGCAACGTGTGGCCCGAGGGCGCACTTGATGAGATCGTTGCCGCCGAGGCGGACCTCGAGGCCCGCTGTGGCAAGAAGCTCGGTGACGACAATGATCCGCTACTCGTGTCGGTTCGCTCGGGCGCTCCGTTTTCTATGCCTGGTATGATGGACACGGTTCTCAACCTTGGCCTCAACGACGACTCTGTTCAGGGTCTCATCGCGCAGACGCAAAACTCGCGTTTTGCCTGGGATAGCTACCGCCGCTTTATCCAGATGTTCTCCAACGTCGTTATGGGTGTTGATGCCGACCTGTTCGAGAACGCCCTGACCCAGGCCCGCCTGGTCGCCGGCGTTCGCGTCGATTCCGAGCTCTCGGCCGAGGACCTTCAGGAGCTTGTCGAGACCTTCAAGGGCATCTTCTCTGATAACGTCGAGGCCGCCCTGTATCCCGAGCTCGAGGTCGCCGACGGCAAGCCCGTCTTCCCGCACGATCCTGAGCTTCAGCTGCGCCTTGCCATCCAGGCCGTCTTTGGCAGCTGGATGAACGAGCGCGCCTGCATCTACCGCAAACAGCACGGCATCTCCGACGAGCTCGGTACTGCCGTCAACGTCCAGGCCATGGCCTTTGGCAACAAGGGTGAGACCTCCGCGACCGGCGTCGCCTTTACGCGCAACCCGGCCGACGGCACTAAGGAGTTCTACGGCGACTTTCTAGTCAACGCCCAGGGCGAGGATGTCGTCGCCGGCATCCGCAACACCGAGCCCATCGCCGACCTCAAGGCCACCCCGGGCCTTGAGTCCGCGGGCGAGGAGCTCGAGCGCGTCTTCCTGACGCTCGAGGATCACTATCGCGATATGTGCGATATTGAGTTCACCATCGAGCAGGGCAAGCTCTGGATGCTCCAGACCCGCGTGGGCAAGCGTACCGCCACTGCCGCCCTGCGCATCGCTATCGAAATGGTCGAGGAGGGACTGATCACCCGCGAGGAGGCCGTAAGCCGCATCGATCCCGCGCAGCTTGACCAGCTCCTGCACCCGCAGTTTGACGCCTCCAAGAAGTACGAGGCGCTGGCCTGCGGTCTTAACGCCAGCCCCGGTGCCGCCGTGGGCGAGGTCGTTTTCTCGAGCGATGATGCCGTCGCGCGCGCCAACGAGGGCCGCAAAGTCATTCTGGTTCGCTGGGAGACCAACCCCGACGACCTGAAGGGCATGGTCGCCGCCGAGGGCATCCTGACCAGCCATGGTGGCAAGACGAGCCATGCCGCCGTTATCGCCCGCGGCATGGGTACGCCCTGCGTCTGCGGCGTTGAGCGCTTCCACATCGACGCCGCCGAGAAGGTCGTGCGTATCGAGGGCAGCGATCGCGTGCTGCACGAGGGCGACATCATCTCCATCGACGGCACCCAGGGCATCGTCGTCGACGGTCCCGTCGACCTGGTCTCCGCTGAGCTCACCGGCGATCTGGACACCATCCTGTCCTGGGCCGACGAGATTCGTCTGGACGAGACCGGTGGCCACGCCAACCACGTGCGCGTTAATGCCGACAACCCCGAGGACGCCGCGCTCGCACTCGAGTTTGGCGCCGAGGCCATAGGCCTGTGCCGCACCGAGCACATGTTCCTGGGCGATCGCAAGAACATTATCCAGAGCTTTATCCTGTCTGACGATGAGGCCGTGAAGCAGCAAGCCCTGGCCGACCTGCTCAAGGTTCAGTCGGAGGACTTCCTGGCGATGTTCAAGACCATGTCCGGTCGCGATGTGGTCGTCCGCCTGCTCGATCCGCCGCTTCATGAGTTCCTGGATAATCCTCGCGAGCTCGAGGTCGCCATCACCAAGAAGGAAGCCGCTGGCGCTAGCGAGGAAGAGCTTGCCGTCCTGCGCGCCCGCCTGCGTCGTATCGACGGCATGGTCGAGTCGAACCCCATGCTCGGTCTGCGCGGCGTGCGCCTGTCCGTCGTCTTTAGCGATCTGCCGCTCATGCAGGTTCGCGCCGTCGCCACGGCTGCTGCCCGCCTTATCAAGGAAGGCGTCGACCCGCGTCCCGAGATTATGGTCCCGCTCGTTTCCATTACGGCCGAGCACTTTCAGACTCGCGAGGTCATCGAGCGCGTGATCGCCGAGGTTTCCGCCGAGGAGGGCGTCGAGCTCAACATTCACGTGGGCACGATGCTCGAGCTGCCGCGCGCCTGCATGGTCGCTGACGAGATCGCCCTTCACGCAGATTTCTTCTGCTTTGGCACCAACGACCTTACCCAGACGACCTTCGGCTTCTCTCGTGACGATGCCGAGGCCAAGTTCATCCCGCTGTACATGCACAAGAAGATCTTGAAGGACAACCCCTTCGAGACCATCGACGCGGCGGTGCTTGAGCTGGTGCGTATGGCCGTCGAGAAGGGTCGTGCCACCAATCCCGACATGCACTTTGGCGTGTGCGGCGAGCACGGCGGCGACCCCAAGTCCATCAAGGGCCTGTTTAACGTGGCCGATGTGGACTATGTGTCCTGCTCGCCCTACCGCGTGCCCCTCGCACGCCTGGCTGCCGCCCAGGCCAAGCTCGAGGCGAAGCGCTCCGCCTAACGTTTTGGGTATAGACGCCTAGCGTAGCCCCCTTCATGCCGCCCGCCTCATTCGTGAGGCGGGCGGTTATCATGTGCGGGTTTTGTCTTTTTGTCTGCGTAAAAAATTGTTCTTGCAGCAGAAACCCGCGCGTGTATACTCGAATACGTTTGTTCAACTACGTGCCGGCCAAGGTGGTACGGCACCTCTAGAAGAGTAAGGAATTGCACATGGATTACATCCGCGCAATCGAGCGTCAGCAGATCCGCGAGGACATTCCTCAGGTTCGCGTCGCCGACAACGTCAAGGTTCACTACCGCATTAAGGAAGGCGACCGCGAGCGCATCCAGGTCTTCCAGGGCGACGTCATCCGCATGGCCGGCGCCGGTGCCCGCGAGACCTTCACCGTCCGCAAGATGTCCTTCGGTGTCGGTGTTGAGCGTACCTTCCCGCTTCACAGCCCCAAGATCGCCAAGCTCGAGGTCGTTCGTCATGGTCGCGTTCGTCGCGCCAAGCTGTACTACCTCCGCGACAAGGTGGGCAAGGCTGCTCGCATCCCCGAGAAGCGCTAAGAAGATCGCAGCGTCTGTCCACTCGTTTGGACGCAAGGGTCACCTTCGGGTGGCCCTTCTTTTTACCTGATTTGCATGCAAGGAGGGCCTGGTATGGCCAACATGACGAGCTCGGTTTCGGCATCGCAGGTTGCCGGTGAGTTGGCGAGCGCTACGTTTGAGGAGATTCCCGCCCTCGTGGAGCATTATCGCGAGGACCCGCGCCAGCAGGTGATCAAGGCTTGTGAACGCGCCCTCAAACGCCATGCCAAAGAGCTTGCCGAGCGCGAGCGCGTCAATGACATGTACGAGCTTATGCATGAGCTTGGCGGCGATGGTGTGGTCGTTGGTGTCGACGAGGTGGGTCGGGGATCGGTGGCCGGTCCTTTGACGGTATGCGCCGTCTGCCTTCCTATGGAGCCGCGCGTCTGGGGCATCAACGATTCCAAAAAGCTCACGCCGGCGCGCCGCGAGTTGCTCTCTGTGAAGATTGCCGAGGTGGCGACGGCGATCGGTTTTTGCCATATCGCGCCTAAGGATATCGATGAGATGGGCATGGCCCGTGCTATCCGTACCGCCGTTGCGGGCGCCGTGGCCGATACGGGACTTGAACCCGACTGCGTCCTCATGGATGGCAACCCCCTGGGCGCCGTTCCCAACGAGCGCGATGTGGTGAAGGGCGATGCCAAAATCGCCTGCATCGCCGCGGCGTCCATCATGGCCAAGGTCACGCGTGACGAGATGATGGTCGAGTACGACGCCGAGTATCCCGAGTACCATCTGGCCGAGTCGAAGGGCTATGCAAGCCCCGAGCATATCGAGGCCATTCGCAAACATGGACTTTGTCCGCTGCACCGCGTGAGCTTTTGCGGAAACTTTCTGCAGACTGAGCGCCTTTTCTAGGTTAATTGTGGAGACAGGGACCTCTGGCGTTTTATAAACCTGCTGGTAGCGGGCCGTATGCAACACCATTGCTGCGTACGGCCCGTTTTTTGACGGCATTTGGTCAGCTTTTGGTTAGCTTCCGGTACTTACCCGCATGAAAGGTGCCCTCATCATCGGGGCAATGCAGTGTGCGGGAAAGGAGACCCCATGAGTGCCGCAAGCAAAAAGAGCAAGACGCAGCAGCTCAAGGAGCGTTGGGAAAACGGCGAGCTCGACTGCGGGGCGATGACGCCCGAGTTTATCAAGGGACTCAGTCCCCGCGAGCTGGGCATGCTGGGCGAGCTGATCACCATCGACTACTTTAACGAGCGCGGCTACACCTTGCTGGAGCAGGGTTATCGTTGCACCGAGGGCGAGGCCGATCTGGTGCTGCTCGATGAGCTCGACGATGTCGTGGTGATGGCCGAGGTCAAGACCAGACGAGTCGCCCTGGATTGCACCACGCGGGTCTTTCCCGAGGAGGCCGTGGACGCCCAAAAGCAACGCCGCTACCGCCGCATCGCAAGTTGCTATCTCATGGAGCATTATCCGCTCAAGGCGATTCGCTTCGATGCCGTGGGTGTCACCATTCGTGGCGGGCATATCGCCGAGATCGAGCATCAGTACAACGCGTTCGATTGGCAGGTGTCGTGATGGCGTTCGAGACGTTTGCCGTTCACGCGGCCTGCATCCGCGGCGTCGAGGCGATTCACGTCACGGTCGAGGTCTCGCTTGCCGGTGGCGTTCCGGGCATCCAAATGCTCGGCATTCCGAGTATGGAGGTGATGGAGTCACGCGGTCGTATTCGCTGCGCGATGCGCTCCGCCGGGTTCGAGATCCCACGCTCGGGCATTACGGTCAATCTGGCGCCCGGCGATATTCGCAAGACCGGTAGCGGCTTTGATCTGCCCATCGCCATCGCGGTTCTGGCGGCCGATGGGCAGATTCCCCGTGACAACCTCGATCGCTGCCTTATCGCCGGCGAGCTCGGCTTGGACGGTACGGTGCTTCCCGTCAAGGGCGAGGTGGCGTTTCAGCTGCTGGCTCGCGACATGGGGCTGTCCTTTATCGCCGGCAGGTCCGATCAGCATGTGCCGCTTGCGGGCGTTGATTGCGGCTTTATCGATCATCTGTCTCAGCTTGCTCGCGGCATGGGCGATGCCGTGCGTCATTATCTGGATTCCGAGGGTGTTGAGGCGACCTTTGAGCCCGAACTCGACTATGCCGATGTGCTGGGGCAGGAAGTCGCCAAGCGCGGCATGGCGCTTGCGGCCGCCGGCGAGCTCGGTTTGCTTATGATTGGGTCCCCGGGATCGGGCAAGACGATGCTCGCCCGTCGTATGACCGGCATCCTGCCCGAGCTTTCCGTTGAGGATCAACAGGAGGCGCTGTGCATCCATTCGGTCTTGGGTGAGAACATCGATGGCTTGTTGGCGGGGCACCGGCCCTTCCGCAGTCCCCACCACAGTATTTCGACCGCAGGCCTTATCGGCGGCGGGCGCCCGGTGCACCCGGGTGAGATCAGCCTTGCTCATGGCGGCGTGCTCTTTTTGGACGAGCTTGCCGAGTTTCCCACGGGTGTGCTGCAGACGCTGCGTCAGCCCATCGAACGCGGCTATGTGAGGATCGTGCGCGTCGACGGGGCCTTTACCTTCCCGTCGCGCTTTCAGCTGCTGGCTGCGAGTAACCCTTGCCCCTGCGGCTTCTTGGGTGATCGCGAGGTGCCGTGTCGCTGCTCGGCGGCGATGGTCGAGCGCTATCGGTCTAAACTGCGCGGTCCTTTGGCCGACCGTATCGACATGATGATCGATGTGACCCGTCCCGACCCCCAAGTGATTATCGAGGGTGCGGAGGGTATGTCGTCTGCCGAGTTACGTGACTACGTTGTGCGCGGTCGCGCTTTTCGCGCTTGGCGCGAATCCCGTATGGACGATGCGGATGCCGAGGCCGAGGATGACGAGACACGGTCCATTGACGGCGTCGTTTCGACCTTTGAGCTCGATGATGCGGCAGAGAAGTGTGTGCTCGGCCTGTCGAAGCGCACACATCTCACGGGTCGCGGCATCGTGCGACTGGTGCGTATCGCGCGTACAATCGCCGACGTCGCCGAGAGCGAGCAAGTGACGCAGGACCACGTGCTCGAGGCAGCGATGTACCAGGGAAGGAGGGACCAATGATGGCCGAGGGGACCTACGAGCTGCATCCAGGTGATGCGTTGTATCCCGAGATCGTTTTGGAGCTTTCTGATGTACCCCAGACGCTCTATGTGCGCGGCAACCCCGAGGTGCTTTCGACGCCCGCGGTCTCCATCATCGGCGCGCGCAAGGCCTCGCCGTATGGTCTTGCCGTGGCAGAGCTTGCGGCAAAGGTGGCGGTCGAGGCGGGAGTGACGGTAGTTTCGGGCGGCGCGGTCGGTTGTGACCAGGCCTCGGGTTGGGCTGCGGTCAACGCTGGCGGCAAACACGTCGTGGTGCTGGGGACGGGCGCCGACGTGGTCTATCCGCGCTCGAGCGCGGGGCTTATTACGCGCACGCTCGATACGGGTGGCGCGGTCGTGTCGATCTCCCCGTGGGGCATGGGTCCGCGCAAGTTTGCCTTTCCGCGCCGCAATCGCGTGATCGCGGCCCTGTCGCAAGCCCTCTTTGTATCCGAGGCGGGTATGCCTTCCGGGACGTTTTCTACAGCCGAGGCTGCTATGGATTTGGGGCGAGAACTTCTCGCTGTGCCGGGGTCGATCCTATCGCCCGAGTCGCGTGGCACGAATTACCTCATTGCGAACGGTGCCTGTTGCATCATCGACGAGGAATCTATCGAGATGGCTATCTCACGCATCTACGGCACTCTGCGCTACTCGCGCCCCGATGCTCCCGGCATTGCCGACCTGGATCAAACACAGCAGACCGTGATGCATGCGCTCATTGCCTCTCCGCTCAAGGTCGACGACATCGCGGCGCTCGTCTCGCTCGATGCTGTCGGCGTACTCAAACTCTTGGGTTCGCTTGAACTCGAGGGCCTTATCGAGCGCATGATGGATGGAAGGTATGCGCCCTCCAAGTTTGCCCTTCACGCCCAGACGCCCTTCGGTCACAATGGAAAACGTGTCAATTAGAAAGGTGTTTGCAGATGCAGTTCGATCAGGTGACGGTTATCGGTGGCGGTCTGGCGGGTTCGGAGTGCGCGATTCAGCTGGCAGACCGCGGGTTTGCCGTAAAGCTGCGCGAGATGCGCCCCCAGGTGAGCTCCCCGGCCCACCATACCGATCACCTGGCAGAGCTCGTCTGTTCCAATTCGTTTAAATCGACCCGTCCGGACTCTGCGGCGGGCTTGTTAAAGGCCGAGCTTGAGCGCATGGGTTCAGTCCTGCTCGATTGCGCCCATCGCGCGGCTGTTCCCGCCGGTGGCGCCTTGGCGGTCGACCGCGTCAAGTTTTCCGAGCTTGTCGAGGCCGAGGTTGCCGCCCGTCCCAATATCGAGGTCGTGCACGGCGAGGTCACGCAGATTCCCGAGGGCCACGTGGTCATTGCCGCGGGCCCGCTGTGTTCACCGGCGCTGAGCGAAGAGGTCATGAAGCTCGTCGGTGGCGACGCCCTTGCGTTCTTCGATGCCGCGGCGCCGATCGTCGATGCCTCCACGCTCGATATGGACGTGCTGTTTTCGCAGTCGCGCTACGAGGAGCAGGGGAGCGGCGACTATCTCAACGCTCCGCTCAACAAGGAGGAGTACGAGGCCTTTATCGAGGCACTTACCACGGCCGACCGCGTGGTGCTCAAAGACTTTGAGGGCGGCGATCTGTTTCAGGCCTGCCAACCTGCCGAGGAAGTTGCGCGCACCGGCAAGGACGCCATTCGCTTTGGCGCCATGAAGCCCGTCGGCCTCACCGACCCGCGTACCGGACGTCGCCCTTGGGCGGCGATTCAGCTGCGTGCCGAGAACAAGGAGAAGACCGCCTATAACCTGGTGGGCTTCCAGACCAACCTGACCTTTGGCGAGCAGAAGCGCGTCTTCCATATGGTGCCGGGCCTGGAGAACGCTGAGTTCTTCCGCTACGGTGTCATGCACCGCAATACCTTTGTCGACGCCCCGCACGTGCTCGATGGCACTTTTGCCGTGCCTGGTACCGGCGTGCGCCTGGCCGGTCAGATCACCGGCACCGAGGGGTACATGGAAGCCGTGGCGACCGGTCTGCTCGCGGCGCTCAACACCTATGCCGAGGCTATCGGCGCCGCGGGCGTCGAGTTGCCCCGCGTGGGCGCCCTGGGCGCGCTCGTGGGCTATGCGACCGATCCTGCCACCGTGGGCTACCAGCCCATGCATGTCAACTTTGGCCTGGTGCCGCCACTCGAGGATGGTAAGCGCCGCAGCAAGCGCGACCGCTACCAGGCCTATGCGGACCGTGCGCTCGAGGCCCTTGATGCCTATCTGGCCACTCGCCCCGATCTGTTTGGAGGCGACCGGTCATAGCCTTTGACCTGTACGACACCGTCGACTCGTTTATCGCCTATATCGCACGTGTCGAGGGGCTTTCTCCCAATACGGTGACGGCCTATGGCTCGAGGCTGGAGCGCTTTGCTGCCTGGTGCGAGCGCGAGGATATCGATGCTTTCGCTGCCGACGTGCGCACCATTCGTCGCTATCTTGCCGAGCTTTCGCGTGAGCAGGTGGCTCCCCGAACGCTTGCGGCGCATCTGTCGGCTATCCGATCGCTCTATCGATGGATGGCTGCCGAGGGGGTCGTGGAGGGCGATGCAGTCTCGGCGATCGCATCGCCCAAGCTGCCGCGTGACCTGCCGGGCGTCCTTACGACCCATCAGGTGGAGGCGCTGCTCAAGACGCCTGATACCTCAACACCCGCGGGACTGCGCGATGCGGCGATGCTCGAGCTGCTCTATGCCTCGGGCGCCCGTATCTCTGAGCTCGCAGCACTCAATGTGGAGTCCATTGCGTGGTCCGAACGCACGCTGCGCCTGTGGGGCAAGGGGAGCAAAGAACGTATCGTCCCTCTGTATCGTCGTGCGCTCGAGGCGACGCGTCTCTATATTGAGGAGGGGAGGCCGGAGTTGCTCGCTCAGGCAAAGCGTCGTGACCCCGCTACCGGGCCGCATCCGCTGCTTATATCGGCGCGCGGTAATCGCATGAGTGCCGCCATGCTCAGGCGGCGGTTTCATATGCTGGCGACGCTCGCCGGCATTCCGGCCGACATCGCCCCGCATGCGATGCGCCATACCTTTGCGACCGACTTGCTCGAGGGCGGCGCGGACCTGCGCTCGGTTCAAGAGCTGCTGGGTCATGCGAGCCTGTCCACGACGCAGATCTACACGCATCTCACGCCCGATCGGCTCAAACGTGCCGTGGCTCAAGCCCATCCCCGAGGCGAATAGTGGCTGGGACGTCCCGCGCCGCACTCAGGTGTGTGGTTTTGATTGCGGGTTGGCAGGAAGAAGCATTCCTGCTATCATTCATCGGGTTGCTTCACGGCAACATGTTTTTATCACGCACGCGCGGCTACTTCATACCGTGGTGCCCGGGCTTTGGTAGCACATGTCCGGGTTGGTTTTGGAGGATGACCCCGCGCGGAGGCAAACCACAGGAGGTTTAACATGGCTACCAAGATTAATATCCGCACCCTGCTCGAGGCCGGCTGCCACTTCGGTCACCAGACCCGTCGCTGGAACCCCAAGATGAAGCCGTTCATCTTCGGTGAGCGCAACGGCATCTACATCCTCGACCTCAAGCAGACCATCCTCGACGCCGATCAGGCCTACACCTTCGTCAAGAACGTCGCCAAGGGCGGCAATGTGCTGTTCGTCGGCACCAAGAAGCAGGCTCAGGAGGCCGTCAAGAACGCTGCTGAGCGCGCCAACATGCCTTACATCAACCAGCGTTGGCTCGGCGGTATGCTGACCAACTTCGTCACCATCCGCTCCCGCATCAACCGCATGGAGGAGCTCGAGGCCATGGTCGAGGACGGCCGCATGGCAGTGCTCCCCAAGAAGGAGCAGGCTGTTCTCGGCAAGGAGCTCACCAAGCTCCAGACCAACCTCGGTGGTGCCCGCGACATGAAGGGTCTGCCCCAGGCTCTCTTCGTCATCGACACCAAGCGCGAGGAGAACGCCATCAAGGAGGCTCAGCGCCTGAACATCCCCGTCGTCGCTCTGATCGACACCAACTCCGATCCCGACGAGGTCGAGTACGGCATCCCCTGCAACGATGACGCTATCTCCGCTGTCACCCTTATGTGCGAGCTCATGGCTGACGCCTGCCTCGCTGGCTCCGGCAAGGAGCAGGTCTCCGAGGCCGAGATGGCCGCTGAGCCCAAGGCCGAGTAGATCAGTCTTAGTTAATTCTTTTTCATCTCTTTGAAAGGAACCACAATGGCCCAGATTACCGCCGCTATGGTCAAGCAGCTCCGCGAGATGACCGACTCCCCGATGATGGAGTGCAAGAAGGCTCTCGTCGAGGCTGACGGCGACATGGACGCCGCTGTCGACGTTCTGCGTAAGAACGGCCTTGCCAAGGCTGCCAAGAAGGCTGGCCGTGAGACCAACGAGGGCGCTGTCGCCGCGTTCGTCTCCGAGGATGGCAAGACCGGTGCTCTGCTCGAGCTCTCCTGCGAGACCGACTTCGTTGGCTCCAACGCCAAGTTCACCGGCTTTGCTTCTAAGGTCGCTGAGGTTGTCGCTACCACCGAGCCTGCTGACGTCGACGCTCTGCTCGAGAAGCCGATGGGCGAGGAGACCGTTTCCTCCGAGCTCACCGAGATGATTCACATCATGGGCGAGAACATGAAGATCTCCCGCTTCGCTGCCCGCAAGGCCGAGAACGGCGCGCTCGCTTCTTACATCCACATGGGTGGTAAGATCGGCGTCCTCGTCGAGTTCGCCTTCGAGAAGGCCGAGACCGCTCAGGCTGAGTCCTTCAAGACCTTCTCTCACGACGTTGCCCTTCAGGTTGCCGCCGTCGCCCCGATCTGCGCTACCCGCGATCAGGTTCCGGCCGAGACCGTCGAGCACGAGAAGCAGATCTACATGGCCCAGGCTGCCGAGTCCGGCAAGCCCGAGGCTATCCAGGAGAAGATGGCTGTTGGCCGTCTGGAGAAGTTCTACAAGCAGTCCGTGCTCACCGAGCAGGAGTTCATCAAGGACAGCTCCCTCACCATCAAGAAGTACGCTGAGCAGGTCTCCAAGGAGCTCGGCGACACCATTACCGTCGTTGCCTTTGACCGTCTGGTCCGTGGCGAGTAAATAAGCTCTTGTAGCTGGTAATGAGCAGGCTGTGGGTTTTACTCACAGCCTGCTTTTTCATGGCTCTTATCAGAGCCTTTGATATCATATTGAGAGTCTAATTAAAGGAGGATCGCTTTGTCCGACATCCGATATAAACGAGTGCTTCTTAAGCTTTCCGGCGAAGCGCTGATGGGCGACGGCCAATATGGCATCGACCCCAAGGTTACCGATCATCTTGCCAAGCAGGTCAAGGAGCTGCTCGCCGTTGGCCATGAGGTCGGCGTCGTTGTCGGCGGCGGTAATATTTTCCGCGGCATGGCAGGCGCTGCCGGTGGCATGGAGCGTGCTCAGGCCGACTACATGGGCATGCTCGCGACCGTTATGAACGCGCTCGCCCTGCAGGATGCTTTCGAGCATAACGACGTTCCCTGCCGTGTGATGAGCGCTATCCAGATGAACGAGATCTGCGAGCCCTATATTCGCCGTCGCGCCATCAACCACCTTTCCAAGGGCAACGTCGTTATTTTTGCCGCCGGTTCGGGCAATCCGTACTTTACGACCGACACCGCCGCGGCTCTTCGTGCGTGCGAGATCGGCGCCGAGATTCTGATTAAAGCCACCAAGGTTGACGGCATCTACGACAAGGATCCCGTCAAGTGCGCCGATGCCGTCCGTTTTGACAAGATTACCTATCACGAGGTTCTCGTCCGTGGTCTGCAGGTTATGGATTCCACGGCTACGGCACTGTGCCAGGATAACCGTATGCCGATTTTGGTCCTCAACATCGATGGCGAGGACACCGTCAAGCGCGCGCTCGCGGGTGAGCCCGTCGGCACGCTCGTCTATCAGGAGGATTAAGCATGGCAGAGAACATCACCGCCCATATGGACAAGTCGCTCGAGTCCCTCAAGCATAACTTCTCCAAGGTCCGTACCGGTCGCGCCAACGCCAACATTCTGTCCGACATCACCGTTGATTATTACGGTGTTCCCACGCCGGTCACGCAGGTTGCCGCCGTCAAGACCCCCGAGGCTCACATGCTGCTCATCGAGCCGTGGGACAAGGCGCTCATCAACGCTATCGTCAAGGCCATCGGCGCTTCCGATCTGGGCATTACCCCCAACTCCGATGGCACCGTCGTTCGTCTGCCGTTCCCGGCCCCCACTGAGGAGCGCCGTCGCGAACTCGTCAAGGAGTGCCGCGAGTACGCCGAGCAGGCCAAGGTGTCTATCCGTAACATCCGTCGCGACTTCAACAACAAGCTCGAGCGCGATGAGGAGCTCACCGAGGACGATGTCCGTCGCGAGCAGGCCAAGGTCCAGAAGCACACCGATGAGTATGTCGCCAAGGTCGAGGAGCTTCTGAAGGAAAAAGAAGCCGAGGTCATGGAGATCTAAGGTGCAATACGACGAGCATAAACTGGTCGAGTACTTTGCCGACGCCCCTGCGGGCGTCGGTTTTTCCGACCTTGACCTCAATAACATTCCGCACCATATCTCGTGCATCATGGACGGCAACGGTCGTTGGGCCACGTCGCGCGGTCTTGCACGCACTGAGGGCCACAAGGCGGGTATCGTCTCGCTGCGCGAGATCATTACCGCCTGCGTGCGCCTGGGCGTCGACGTGCTTTCGGCCTATGCATTTTCGACCGAAAACTGGAATCGACCGCAGCACGAAGTCAACGTTCTGATGCACCTGTTTGCCAAGACGTTTATCGACGAGCTGCCGCTTCTGAAGCGCGAAAATGTGCGCGTAGTCTTTTTGGGTGACATTTCCGCGCTGCCCAAGAAGACTCGCGACGTTTTTGAGCGCGGTCTTGCCGAGTGCGCCGATCACACCGGTATGACGCTGGCGCTTGCCGTCAACTACGGCGCGCGTGCCGAGATTACCCGCGCTGTCCGTCAGATCGCATCCGACGCTGCCGCCGGTAAGATCGATCCTGCCGCAATTGATGACGACATGGTGGCTTCCCGCCTCTATACCGCCGGTCTTCCCGATCCCGAACTTGTGATTCGCACCTCTGGTGAGCTGCGCCTTTCGAACTATCTGCTGTGGCAGGTGGCTTATTCCGAATTCTACGTCACCGATACCTATTGGCCCGACTTTGATCGTTGGGGCCTTGTCGACGCCATTTTGGCCTATCAGGGCCGTGACCGTAGGTTTGGTGGACTGAGCAAGACCGAGGAGGCTTAATCGTGTCCGATCGTCCCAAGGCATCTGCTCCCAAGACGCCAGTTTCCGCGGCGCCTGCGCGCAAGGCTGCCACTGCGGGAGCACCTGCAGCAAAGAGCGGCACCGGTTCGTGGCTGGCGGGCTTTATCACCCGTGCCGCCGCCGGTATCGTCTACGCCGTTGTCTTTATCCTGTGCCTGGTTTTGGGTATCGTGCCCACGGCCATCTTTGTTTCTGTCATGAGCGGTCTGTGCTGCTATGAGTTTTTCCGTATGACGAGGCTCGATGGCAAGATGGCTAACGAGCGCATGGGTATCGCTGCCGCCGTACTCTTTCCGCTGTCGGCGTTGGGCGATTCGATGTTGCTGAATGCCCTGCTTTTTGCCCTGATGCTCGCTGTGGGCATTTGGTATGTTTGGTCGCCGCGTACCCGCATCTCTGATGTGGCCGTGACGCTCATGGGTCCCATCTACACTGGCTTTATGCTGTCGGCTATCGTGCTGCTGCGCGATGCCGTGCCCGGTTTTGCCGGCGCCCTGCTTTCAGTGGGCGTTTGCGCGTCCCTTTGGGTCTCCGATTCGTTTGCCTACATCGTGGGCAGCCGTATCGGCAAACACAAGATGGTTCCCAAGATCTCTCCCAAAAAGAGCTGGGAGGGGTTTGTTGGCGGCATCCTGGGCTCGGTTTTGATTTGGCTCATCCTGTGGGCGACGCACTTCTACAAGCTCAGCCTGCCCTATGCGCTGCTGTGCGGCGTGGTCGTGTCCATTCTGGGCGTTATCGGCGACCTTATCGAGTCGCGCATCAAGCGCGGTGTGGGCGTCAAGGATTCCGGCAACCTTATCCCGGGCCACGGCGGAATGCTCGATCGTAGCGATTCGCTTATCTTCGGCTGCATCACCGCACAGCTGTTGCTGATGATCGGAGGCGTGCTGTAATGTCCTTCCAGACGACGTATGGCCCCGATGGACGCCTTCGCGTTGCCATCCTGGGTTGTACGGGCTCTATCGGCACCCAGGCGCTCGATGTGTGCCGCCAGCATGCCGATTGCCTGCAGGTGACGGCGCTGTCCGTTAACTCCAGTACCCTCGAGCTCGTTGCCGCTGCCCGCGAGTTCTCGGTTTCGGCGGTTGCCGTGGCCGATGTCGCTCATGGCGATGATGCCGTGCTGCAGGAGTTGCCCGAGGGAACGAAGCTCGGCGTTGGCGCGCAGGCGGTTTGCGAGCTCGCGCGTCGCGACGATGTCGACTGCGTGCTTGTCGCTATTGTGGGCGCCGCCGGTCTCGAGGCGAGCCATGCGGCCTTGACCTCGAATAAGCGCCTTGCCCTTGCCAACAAGGAGTCCCTCGTCGTCGGTGGCGACTTGCTTATGCCGTTGGCGCAACCGGGCCAGCTTATTCCAGTTGACTCTGAGCATTCCGCCATCTACCAGTGCTATCTGGGTGAGAACCCGCGCGAGGCCCACTGCATTTGGCTCACCTGCTCGGGCGGTCCGTTCTTTGGCCGCACGCGCGACGAGCTCAATCGCGTGACGCGTGCCGATGCCCTCGCACATCCCACGTGGGCCATGGGTGCCAAGATCACCATCGACTCCGCCACCCTCATGAACAAGGGCCTGGAGCGCATCGAGGCCATGCACCTGTTTAACTGCGACCTCGATTTCATTAACGTGGTCGTGCAGCGTCAGTCCAAGATTCACTCTATGGTCGAGTTTGCCGACGGCTCCGTGATGGCGCATCTCGGTGCTTCCGACATGCGTATTCCCATCCAGTTCGCGTTCTCGTATCCCGAGCGTTGGGATACCCCGGCGCCTCGTATCGATTTTCGCGAGCTGGGGCAGCTCACGTTTGATGCTGCCGACATGGATACCTTCCGCTGTCTGGCACTGGCCGAGCGTGCCGGCAAGACGGGCGGCACCATGCCGTGCGTGCTCAATGCCGCCAACGAGGTTGCCGTCGATGCCTTCCTGCACGATAGCTGCAGCTTTACCGATATCGATCGCATTGTGGAATCCTGCATGGATGCCCACGATATGCAGGCGGTCGATTCGTTTGAGCAGCTTCGCGACATCGATGCGTGGGCGCGTGAAAAGGCTGCGCAGGTGCTCGCCGCAACCCGTTCCTAACCCATAAGGATTGCTTTTTCGTTTTATGGATACTGTTCTGAGCGTTCTCTCATCGGTCTTTTGGGGCCTGCTGATGCTTTCCGTCCTCGTGTTTTTGCACGAGGGCGGCCACTTTTTGGCGGCGCGTGCCTGCGGCGTCCGTGTGACCGAGTTCTTTTTGGGCCTGCCGTGCCGCTTTGACATTCATTACACGTCGCGTCGCATTGGAACCAAGTTTGGCGTGACCCCGCTGCTGCTGGGTGGCTACGCTGCCATCTGCGGTATGGATCCGACCGACGTCTCGTGTGCCGATCGCGTGCTCGCGGCTATCTATCGTCATGGTCGCGTGACCGTGGCCGACCTTGCTGTCGAGCTCGAGCTTTCCGAGGAGGATGTGCTTGAGGCATGCGCCCTGTTGCTTGGCTGGGGCTCCATCGCACCCTGGTATGAGGAAGGGGAGAAGCCCTCGCCGAGCTACTATCCCACCAAGTATCAGACGCTGCCGCGAGATGCGGCGGGTTACACCACCTTTGACGGCCGCCGTTTCGATCGCGAACATTCAACTGCCGAGGGCGATGCGTGGGAGCTGCCGTGCGGCGAGGCCGAGTTCCTTGCACAAGAGCGTTCGCACACCTATCTTGGCCAGAGCTTTCTCAAGCGCGCCTTTATGCTGCTCGCGGGCATTATTGTCAATATCTTGACGGGCTTTTTGCTCCTTATGAGTATCTATTCCATTGCGGGTGTCACCGTGCCGATGGATACCAACGTGATCGGTCAGGTTGACGGGGGGTCTATTGCCGCCAAGGCGGGTATCGAGGGCGGCGACGCGATCCTTTCGGTTGACGGAGTATCGTGCTCTACCTGGATGGACGTTTACGATGCCATCGGCAAGGCTGCCGGTAAGGACGATATCGCCATCGAGTACGAGCGTGACGGCAAGCAGCATTCGACCACGGTTGCGCTCAAAGAGGACGAGCGCCTGGGTGTGTATGCCTCTATGCAGGTGGTCCGTTTAGACCCGATCACCTCGGCGCGTCTGTCATTCTCCTATGTTGTACAGACGGCGGATGGCGTTATGCGCCTACTCCAGCCGCAGCATACGATGGAGATTCTCGATCAGTCTTCTTCGATCGTGGGTATTAGCGTTATGTCCTCACAGGCTGCTGCTGCCGGCCCTGCCACGTTCCTTTCGTTTGCCGCCCTCATTTCGTTCTCGCTTGGCTTTATGAACCTGCTGCCCATCCCACCACTCGATGGCGGCAAGCTGGTCATCGAGATCATTCAAAAGATTGCGGGCCGCGAGCTTCCGCTCAAGGTCCAGACGATTGTGAGCTATGTGGGCATCGCGCTCTTTGCGCTGCTGTTTGTCTATATGCTTCGTTCCGACATCCTTCGATTTATTCTGTAGGGGAGTGTTTGGTTTGTCTTTATCCCATCCTTTGCCTTGCGAGCTGACGCGCCCCGTGCATGTGGGCGGCGTGCAGATCGGTGGCGGCGCGCCTGTGGTGGTCCAATCTATGACCTGCACCGATACTGCTGATGCCCAGGCAACGCTTGCGCAGGTGTGCGCGTTGGCGCAGGCTGGCTGCGATATCGTGCGCGTGAGTGTGCCCACCGAGGCCGCACTTGAGGGTTTCCGCACCATCTGCGCCGAGTCTCCGGTGCCGATTGTCGCCGATATCCACTTTAACCATAAACTCGCCATTGGTGCCGTTGAGGCCGGTGCTGCCAAGCTGCGCATCAATCCCGGCAATATTGGCGATTGGGCCAAGGTTGACGCGGTGATCGATGCTGCGGGTGCCGCGGGCTGTGCGATTCGTATCGGCGTCAATGCCGGTTCGCTTGAGCAGGATATCGCCGAGCGCGACGACCTCACGCAGCCCGAAAAGCTCGTGATGTCGAGCGAGCGTTTCGTCAAGCATTTTGAAGACCGCGGCTTTACGAACATTGTGCTTTCGGCTAAGGCCCATAGCGTGCAAACGACGCTCGATACCTATCGAGCCCTGTCGCGTGAGATTCCCCACGTTCCGCTTCACCTGGGCGTAACCGAGGCGGGTACCAAGCTGCAGGGCACCATCAAGAGCTCTGTAGGCTTGGGTATCTTGCTTTCCGAAGGCATCGGCGACACCATGCGTGTGTCGCTCACGGCCGATCCGGTTGAGGAGCCGCCGGTCGCCTGGGGAATTCTACAGTCGCTGGGCCTGCGTCGCCGTGGTCCCGAGATTGTCTCGTGCCCCACGTGCGCCCGCTGCCAGGTTAACCTTATTCCCATCGCCGAGGAGGTCACCGAGCGGCTTAAGAACTATTCCGCGCCGCTTTCGATCGCCGTGATGGGATGTGCGGTCAACGGCCCCGGAGAGGCATCTGACGCCGACCTGGGTGTTGCCTGCGGACGTGGTCAGGGCCTGCTCTTTTCGCATGGCCAGATCATTGGTAAAGTAGCTGAGGATCAAATTGTCGACGCGCTGATGGCCGAGGTCGACAAGCTTATTGAGGAGTAATAAATGACCCGAGCAATGTATATGTCTAAGCTCTATGCGCCGACGCTTAAAGAGGATCCGGCGGACGCCGAGCTCGCCAGTCACCGCCTGCTGCTCCGTGCCGGCATGATCCGCAAGGAGGCCGCCGGCCTGTATTCCTACCTGCCGCTTGCTTGGCGCTCGATTCGCAAGATCGAGAACATCGTGCGCGACGAGATGGACGCTGCGGGCGCTCAGGAGCTCATGATGCCCATTATGGTCGACGCCGAGCTGTGGCGTGAGTCCGGCCGTATCGATGCCTATGGCAAGGAGCTTGTGCGCTTTGACGACCGTCATGGTCGCGAGTTCGTGCTGGGCCCCACCCACGAGGAGACCGTCACGGCCCTGGTGCGCAATGAGCTGCGTTCCTACAAGCAGCTGCCTGTCAATCTGTACCACATTCAGGACAAGTTCCGCGATGAGTTCCGTCCCCGCTTTGGCCTGATGCGCGGCCGCGAGTTCATCATGAAGGACGCCTACAGCTTCTCTGCCACGCAGGAGAGCCTGCAGGAGGAGTATGACAAGATGAAGCAGGCCTACGCCAACATCTGCGAGCGCTGCTACATCAAGGCTCTGCCCGTTGTCGCCGACTCCGGCGAGATCGGCGGCGACACCTCCGTCGAGTACATGGCTCTGGCTGACGCCGGCGAGGCCTCGCTCGTCTACTGCGACGATTGCGGCTTTGCTGCCGATGACGAGGCGGCAAGCACCAAGGTCGTTGTGACCGAGGGCCCCGGCGACGGCACGCTCACCAAGGTCGAGACTCCGGGTATGGGTACCATTGAGGCCGTCGCCAAGTTCTTTGGCTTCCCCGAGAACGGTACGCGCAAGTCTCTGGCACTCATCGACGCCGAGGGCAAGCCCGTCGTGGCCATTGTCCCGGGTGACCACGAGCTCAACGATTGCAAGGCCGAGCATGTCTTTGGCAAGGGCTATCGCATGATGATTGATGAGGAGCTCCAGACCTACGGTCTGCACAAGGGCTTTATCGGACCGGTTAACTTGCCCGAGGGCATCCGTCTGGTGTGCGACGAGAGCCTGCGCGAGTCCAAGCAGTGGGCCTGCGGTGCCAACGAGGTCGACTATCACTTTACCGGTGCCTGCCCCGAGCGCGACTTTACCGTCGATGAGTGGGCAGATCTGGTCACCGTCGTTGCCGGCGATCCCTGCCCGCACTGCGGCAAGCCGCTCTCTGCTGCCCGCGGCATCGAGGTCTCTCAGGTGTTCCAGCTGGGCACCAAGTACTCCGAGGCCATGGGTGCCACCTTTATGGACGAGGACGGCAAGGCGAAGCCGCTCATCATGGGTTGCTACGGCGTTGGTGTGTCCCGCTCGCTTGCTGCCGTCGTGGAGCAGCACAACGACGAACACGGCATCGTCTGGCCGATCTCCGTTGCCCCGTACGAGGTCGCGGTGATTCCGCTTGATCCCAAGAAGGAGGAGTGCGCTACCGTCTGCGATCAGATTGTTGACGGTCTGTGCGCCGAGGGTATCGAGGTCGTCGTCGACGATCGCGACGAGCGTCCCGGCTTTAAGTTTGCCGATAACGACCTCATGGGCTTCCCGTATCAGGTCGTTCTGGGTAAGCGCGGCCTTAAGAATGGCACTGTGGAGCTCAAGGACCGTGCTACGGGCGAGCGTGAGGACGTGGCGATCGACGAGGTCGTCGCCAAGGTTGCCGAGCTTGTTAAGGCGGCCCGCCGTTAATCGACGATTTCGCTTGTAGTTCGATATACGGGACGGCCCCGCATTTCTCCAGATCGGGGAGATGTGGGGCCGTCCTTTTATCTTGTGGCATCCTCGATATCTAAAAGGAAAACCCCACAGCCCATTCGAGCTGTGGGGTTTCCCTTTGTGCCTCCGATGCGAAATAAATCGCTCAGATATTACTGATAATCGACGACGTCGATCCAGTTCTTCAGGAACTCATCGTTCACGTTGCGCTTACGAGCGAGCTCGGAAGCGGCGACGATGCTCGTCCACTGACGCACGACCTGCATGGGCATGTCGGCGCGGTCGCAGTAGAGCTCCAGGTAGGCCTCAGCCTGATCCTTGCTGTTGAGGGCAAAAAGCAGGTAGGTGGTGGCAACGTCGGCAGCAGGGGAGCCCTGGGTGGCGTGTGCCCAGTCGCATACATAGAGCTGGCCGTCGTCGCCGACGATGACGTTGGAGGGGTTGAAGTCGCCGTGGCAGACCTTGAACTCCTTGGTCATGCCGTCCAGACGCTCCTGAAGGTTGTAGCGCGTGGTGGCATTGAGCTGATCAAGGCTGTCGATCATGCGGGCGAACTTGTCGCGCTGACGGTTGAGCAGCGGGGAGGTGTAGCCGTGGATCTCGATCTGGAGGTCGACGAACATCTCGAGGTACTCACCAAAGCGCTGGGGCTCGGCAGTCATCTTCTCGGCAAGGGTGGTGCCCGGAACCTTCTCGGTCACGAGCGCCCAGCCGTTGGCGTTCTCGAGCTGGGAAACCTCGAGAGCCTTGGGGCTGCGGATGCCGCACTCATTGATGCGGGCAAGATTCAAAGCCTCGTTGAACACGTCGGAGACAGGCTTGGTCTCGTTAAAGACCTTGACGATCTTGTCGCCCAGGTCGTAAACGACCTTGTTGCCACGGCGGACGAGCTCGGTCTTGGAATCGGGTAGCAGCATGGTTGCATCCTTTCAACGATGCGATAGAAGCGACGGCGGGGGTGTGTGAAACACCCGTGCACCCCCGCCGTTAAAAACCGTGCTAAAACTAGCAGACGGCGTAGTCCTGAGGCTCGCGGCCGTAGTAGGCGTCCAGGTAGAGCTCCTTGATCTCGCTCATGAGCGGGTAGCGCGGGTTGGCGCCGGTGCACTGGTCGTTGAATGCCTGCTCGGTCATCTCGTCGAGGGTGTCGAGGAAGTACTGCTCGTCAACACCGTAGTCGGCGATGGTCTTCTTGACACCGATGAAGTCCTTGAGTTCCTCGAGCTTCGTGATGAAGTTCTCGAAGACCTCCTTGTCGTCCTTGCCCTCGATGCCGCAGTACTTGGCCATCTCGGCGTAGTTGTGCAGCGCGTTGGGGTAAGGATACTGGGAGAAGGTACCCATCTTGACGGGAGCCTCAGCGGCGTTGTAGCGCATGACGCGGGTCAGGATGACAGCGTTTGCGAGGCCGTGGGGCAGGTGATGGAAAGCGCCGAGCTTGTGGGCCATGGAGTGGTTGAGGCCCAGGAAGGCGTTGGCGAAGGCCATACCGGCCATGCAGGAGGCGTTGTGCATCTCCTCGCGGGCGTGCGGGTCCTTGGCGCCGTTCGTGAAGCTGGAGGGCAGGTTCTCGAAGACGAGCTTGGCAGCGCGCTCGGAGAGGCCCTTGGTGTAGTCGGAAGCCATGATGGAGACGTAGGACTCGATGGCGTGGGTCATGACGTCGATGCCGGAGGCAGCGGTCAGGCCGCGCGGGGCGGTCATGCAGTTGTCGGCGTCAACGATAGCCATGTTGGGGAGCAGCGCGTAGTCGGCGAGCGGCCACTTGATGCCGGTCTCCTTGTCGGTGATGATGGCGAACGGCGTGCACTCGGAGCCGGTACCCGAAGAGGTCGGGACGGCGACGAAGTAGGCCTTCTTGCCCATCTCGGGGAAAGTGAAGATACGCTTGCGGATGTCCATGAAGTCCATGGCCATGTCCTCAAACTTGCACTCGGGGTGCTCGTACATCATCCACATGATCTTGCCGGCGTCCATAGCTGAGCCACCGCCGACGGCGATGATGACGTCCGGCTCAAAGAGAGCCATCTGCTTGGCGCCGCGACGTGCGCACTGCAGCGACGGATCGGGCTCGACGTCGTAGAAGCAGTCGTGGGCGATGCCCATCTCGTCGAGCTTGGCCTCGATGGCGCGGGTGTTGCCATTCTTGAAGAGGAACTGGTCGGTGACGATGAAGGCGCGCTTCTTGCCCATGACGGTACCGAGCTCGTCGAGAGCGACGGGCGTGGAACCCTTCTTGAAGTAGACCTTCTCGGGAGCGCGGAACCACAGCATGTTCTCACGGCGCTCGGCCACAGTCTTAACGTTGATCAAGTGCTTCACCCCAACGTTCTCGGAGACGGAGTTGCCGCCCCAGGAGCCGCAGCCCAGGGTCAGAGACGGCTTCATGCCAAAGTTGTATAGATCACCGATGCCGCCGTGCGAGGACGGGGTGTTGATGACGATACGGCAGGCCTTCATGACGTGCTCGAACAGGCTGATCTTCTCGGCCTGGGCGGGGTGCACGTACAGAGAGGCGGTGTGGCCCGGGCCACCGGCGAGCACCAGGTGCTCGGCCTTGTCGACGGCCTCCTGGAAGTCCTTGGCGTGATACATGGCCAGGACCGGGGAGAGCTTCTCGTGGGAGAACTCCTCCTTGGCGGGGTCGGTGGAGTTGACCTCGGCGATCAGGATCTTGGTCTTGGCAGGAACCTCGATGCCGGCGAGCTCGGCGATCTTGGCGGCAGCCATGCCGGGAATGCGGTGATCGAGAGCGCCGTTCTTGAACATGGCGGCACGCAGGGCCTCCATCTCGGCACCCTGCTTGACGAAGTAGCAGCCGCGCTTCTGGAACTCGGCTTTGACCTGGTCATAGATGGTGTCGATGACGGTCACGGACTGCTCGGAAGCGCAGATCATGCCGTTGTCGAAGGTCTTGGAGTGGATGATGGAGTTGACGGCGAGCAGCACGTCGGCGGTGTCGTCGATGATGACCGGGGTGTTACCGGCGCCAACGCCCAGGGCGGGCTTGCCCGAGGAGTAGGCGGCCTTGACCATGCCCGGGCCACCGGTGGCGAGGATGATGTCGACGTCACGCATGACCATGTTGGTCAGCTCGATGGAGGGGACATCGACCCAGCCGATGATGCCCTCGGGGGCGCCGGCCTTGACGGCGGCGTCAAGCACGAGCTTGGCGGCGGCGATGGTGCACTTGGCGGCTGCCGGGTGCGGGGAGATGATGATGCCGTTGCGGGTCTTCAGGCTGATCAGCGTCTTGAAGATCGCGGTGGAGGTGGGGTTGGTCGTCGGGATGACGGCGCCCACGATGCCGATGGGCTCGGCGATCTTGGTGATGCCGTAAGCCTCGTCGCGCTCCAGAACGCCACAGGTCTTGGTGTTCTTGTAAGCGTTGTAGATGTACTCTGCGGCGTAGTGGTTCTTGATGACCTTGTCCTCAAGAACGCCGCGGCCGGTCTCCTCGATGGCCATCTTTGCCAACGGGATACGAGCCTTGTTGGCGGCCATGGCGGCCTCATAGAAGATCTTGTCGACCTGCTCCTGCGTGTACGTAGCAAAAAGCGCCTGGGCCTCTCGCATCTGAGCGAGCTTAGCCTCAAGCGCCTCTACGTTGTCCACAATTGCGGGAGTAGTGTTTTCCGGTGACTTTTTCACCATTTGTGTCTCCTTGCGATCGGAGATTTACCCTACGCCTTGCATGATAGCAATAAATAATTCGGTAAACGGTAAGATTCCCGTAAAAGGCATACTAAAACGTTTCAATCAAATGAACCGTTTCAACTTAATCCATCAGCCCAATGCATCGCCCCTCTCATTGGGGACAGACATACATGAGTATTTCAATGGGAAAACGGGGAGAACGGGGCACCTGTTTGACAATCGCTATTCGCGGGTCGCGGTCGAGTCGGACACGCAGGCGGTCCAGTTGCTCGATTATATCCATCTCAATCCTGTGAAAGGCGCGCTCGACTCGCTCGATGCGTACCGCTGGTCAAGCTTCAAGGCATATCAGCTGGGCTATGATTCCTTTGACATCTGCAAACACTCATGTAAGTCTGTCCCCAATGAGTGCAAAAAGGCGCCCTCCGTGGGGGAGGACGCCTTTGGTAAGTTCTATACGAACGCGAGGTCTTTGACCCGGAGAGTCCGAGGTACTTGTTGGTAAGACCTTATTTAGGAGCGCGCAACCTTGCCGGACTTGAGGCAGGTGGAGCAAACGTTCATCTTGCGACGGTGACCATCGACGACGACGTAAACGCGCTGGATGTTGGGGCGGAACTTACGGTTGGTGACGCGGTGAGAGTGGCTGATGGAGCGACCGGCAACGGGGTGCTTACCGCAAACTTCGCAAACTTTGGACATAACTGACCCTCCTTGGGCGACAAACGAACATGTCGCGTTAACAAACAAGCCTGAACTATAGCACAGAAGCAGCTCCCTGTGCGTAATCTACACAGAGATATTCCTCTTTTGGCGATAGTGCTCACGCCACGGCCCTGGACGTAGATCCGATTTGCGTGCAGCAGAGGGGATTATGCCAGCTCGTGCGTGCGTTTTCAAGCTCGTCCCACAAATATATATAGGTTTATGGAGCGCCTGCGCCCGTTTACGGATTGTTCTGTATTTATGCTCGCAATTAAGCTCGAGGTTGGCTACACTATCCCTTGACCATTAAAGGGGTACGAGATACCCACATGGAATTACATAGCTGCCAAAGAGCAGCCCTTCCTGTGGGTGTCTGGTCCGCTTTAAGCGGTCGGGCATCTATTTTTTTGACTGTGTCAGCAGTCAAGACATGTGAGGAAGGAGATCGATGGGCACGACTTCCCCCAAGGCGGTCATCATGGACGAGACCGCCGTCAATCGAGCGATGACCCGCATCGCGCACGAGATTCTCGAGCGCAACGAGGGCTGTGAAGACCTCGCTCTGGTCGGCATCGTCACGCGCGGCGACCTTCTGGCAAAGAAGCTCGCCGAGGAGATCAAGGAGATCGAGGGCGTCGACGTTCCGCTCGGCAGCCTGGACATCAGCTTCTACCGCGATGACTATGCGACCAATTTCGCTCCCGCGATCCACGCTACCAACATTCCCTTCAGCGTCGACGGCAAGCGCGTCGTGCTGGTGGACGACATCCTGTATACGGGCCGTACTATCCGCGCCGCTCTGGATGCCGTCATGGACCTGGGCCGTCCGAGCCGCATCGAGCTGGCAGTTCTCGTTGACCGCGGTCACCGTGAGCTCCCCATCTCGCCGGACTTTGTCGGCAAGAACGTTCCCTCGTCGCATGAGGAGAACGTGCACCTATATATGAAGGAAGTCGACGGCCACACCGCCGTCGAGATTAACGACGTTGCGCCGGGTTCCCACGTGGGCTCTGCGCCGCTGGGAGGTGAGTAGTACCGTGGCGTTCAACCATAAGCACCTGATCGACATTACCGAGTACTCCGAAGAGGACATCAAGCTCATCCTCGAGACCGCCAAGGCGTTCTCTGAGGTCAACGAGCGTGCGATCAAGAAGGTCCCCACGCTCAAGGGCAAGACCATCGTCAACATGTTCAACGAGCCCTCGACGCGCACCCGCAGCTCCTTCGAGCTCGCCGAGAAGCGCCTTTCGGCCGACAGCCTCAACTTTGGCGGCTCCTCGACCTCCACGGTCAAGGGCGAGAGCCTCGTCGACACCGTCGAGACCCTCAACGCCTACAAGATTGATTGCATCGTCGTTCGCGATAAGCACGCCGGTGCTCCCTACATCGTCACGCAGAACTCGCCCGCGAGCGTCATCTGCGCCGGCGACGGCAAGCACAACCACCCCACGCAGGCCCTGCTCGACCTGTACACCATCTGGGAGCACAAGGGTGACTTCCACGGTCTGAAGGTCGCCGTCGTCGGCGATATCGCGCACTCCCGCGTGTGCGGCTCGCTGATCCCCGCCCTTAAGATCATGGGCTGCGAGACCTACGCTGTCGCCCCCGGCACGCTGCTGCCGCCGGCGCCCGAGGTTCTGGGTTGCGACCATGTGACGAGCGACCTCGATTCCGTCCTGCCCGAGCTGGACGTCGTCTACATGTTGCGCGTGCAGCAGGAGCGCCTCGAGGGCGCACCGTTCCCCACGATTCGTGAGTACCACAAGCTCTTCGGTCTGACCAAGGACCGCGAGAAGCTCATGAAGCCCGATGCGATTATCTGCCACCCGGGCCC
This sequence comes from uncultured Collinsella sp., assembly GCA_902462065.1. Classification (GTDB taxonomy): domain Bacteria; phylum Actinomycetota; class Coriobacteriia; order Coriobacteriales; family Coriobacteriaceae; genus Collinsella. The sequence goes on along the minus strand of CABQAK010000001.1, from coordinate 25,553 downwards.
CATCAACCGCGGCGTTGAGTTCGACTCCTATATGGCCGACCACCCGCAACGCTCCGTCATCCTGGAGCAGGTCTACGCCGGTATCTGCGTGCGTATGGCTATCCTGTATCTGCTGCTTGGAGGTGCCGATAATGGCCTTGCTTCTTAAGAATGCCCACGTCGTCGATCCGTCCGTCGAGCTTGACGGTGTCGTCGACGTCCTGATCGACGGTGACAAGATCGCCGAGGTCGGCGAGAACCTCGCCGCCGAGGGAGCCGAGGTCCGCGACCTTTCCGGCAAGTATCTCGTCCCCGGCCTGGTGGATATGCACGTGCATCTGCGCGAGCCTGGCTACGAGGTCAAAGAGGACATCGAGAGCGGCACCCGCGCTGCTGCCAAGGGCGGCTTCACCGGCGTGTGCGCCATGCCCAACACCGATCCCGTCACCGATAACGGCACCGTCGTGGAGTTCGTCAAGTCCCGCGCTGCCGAGGTCGGCCACTGCCGCGTCTATCCGTCGGGCGCCATGACCCGCGGTCTTAAGGGCGAGGCCATGTCCGAGATGGGCGATATGGTCGCCCACGGCGCCGTCGCCTTCACCGACGACGGTCGCGGCGTGCAGGGCGCGGGCATGCTCCGTCGCTGCATGGACTACGGCAAGATGTTCGGCAAGGTCTTTATGAGCCACTGCCAGGACGAGGATCTGGTCGGCCACGGCCAGATCAACGAGGGCAAGGTCTCGACCCGTCTGGCCCTCGAGGGTTGGCCGGCCGCCGGCGAGGAGCTTCAGATTGCCCGCGACATCGAGATTGCCAAGCTGACCGGTGCCAAGCTGCACATCCAGCACATCTCCACCGCTCATGGCCTGGAGCTCGTGCGTGCCGGTAAGGCTGCCGGTGTCCAGGTGACCTGCGAGGCCACCCCGCACCACATGTTCCTGACCGAGAACGACCTGGACGAGACCTACAACACCTCGCTCAAGGTCAATCCGCCGCTGCGCACTGACGAGGATGCCGAGGCCATCCGTCAGGGTGTCATCGACGGTACCGTCGACGCTATCGTTACCGACCACGCTCCCCACACCCCGTGGGAGAAGGCCCGCGAGTTCGAGCTCGCGCCCTTTGGAATGATTGGCCTCGAGACTTCGCTGTCGCTCGTGCTCACTGAGCTGGTCAACACGGGCAAGATGAGCGTGAGCCGCATGGTCGAGCTCATGGCCATCAAGCCGCGTGAGATTCTGGGCCTCGATCAGGTTCAGGTCAAGGCGGGCTCTGTCGCCGACCTGACCGTGTTCGACCCCTCCGCAACCTGGACGGTTGGCGAGGACGGTTACGAGTCGCGCGCCGAGAACTCCGGTTTTGCCGGCCGCACGCTCACCGGTCGTGCCACCGATGTATTTGTCGGCGGTAAACAGACGCTTGCCGACGGCTGCATCTGCTAGCATAGCCTTATCGCTTTTGTGCGCGGCGCCCTTGCGGTGCCGCGCTTTCTGTTCGTTTAGACCATGCAACCGCATGGGGGATTGGAGCGTCTATGCCCACACCTTCCACTGCACGCATGCACGACTTCGAGGTCGTCTCGAACCGGGAGATCGCCGACGGTATCTTCTCGCTCGTTATCTCGGCCCCCAAGCTTGCAAGTGCGCTCAAGCCCGGTCAGTTTGTGAACATCGCCGTCCCCGGCGATGCGTCTTCTCTGCTTCGTGTGCCCTTGAGTTTCTACCGCGCCGACGCCGAGGCCGGCACCGTCGAGCTGTGGTACGCTGTCGTGGGCGACGATACCCGCCGTTTGTCCCAGATGGGCCCTGGCTCCACCTCTAACCTGTTGGGCCCCGGTGGCCGTGGCTGGATGGTACCCGAGGGCACCAGGAAGGCACTGCTCGTCGCCGGTGGCATCGGCGTTCCGCCTGTGCTGTGTCTTGCCGGCATGCTTGCCGAGCAGGGTGTTGATGTGGACGTGTGCCTGGGCTTTGGCACCGCTTCCAAGGCCGTGGGTGTCGATGAGTTCCGTGCGCTGGGCGCCACGGTTAACGTGTGCACCGACGACGGTTCGCTCGGCACGCACGGTTTTTGCACCGATCCGGCAGCCGAGCTGCTTGGAGAGGGCGGCTACGACTACGTCGCCAGCTGCGGCCCCGCCGTCATGATGAAGAAGGTCGCCGCCGCTGCCGCCGAGGCCGGTGTGTACTGCGAGGTGTCGCTCGAACGCATGATGAGCTGTGGCTTTGGCGCCTGCAACACCTGCAATGTCGAGACGGTCGACGGTATGAAGGGTGCTTGTATGTGCGGCCCCGTGTTCGATGCTTCCAAGGTGGTGGTCTTCTAGTGGGTACCGTGAACATGGCCGTCGATTTCGGCGGCGTCAAGATGCAGAACCCCATTAACACCGCAGCCGGTACCTTTGGCTACGGTTGGCAGTTCCAGAACTTCTTTGATGTTTCCCAGCTGGGCGCCATCACCACCAAGGGTTGCGCTGCCGAGCCCTGGCCCGGCAATCCCGCGCCCCGCATGGCCGAGATTCCCGGCGGTATGATCAACTCCGTGGGTCTTCAGAACCCCGGCGTGGCCGCCTTTGCCCGCGAGTCCGGTCCGTGGCTCGAACAGCTGTCCAAGGACGGCTGCCAGGTCATCTGTCAGGTTGCCGGTCACTCCGTTGACGAGTTTGTCCGCGCACTCGAGATGTATGTCGAGCTGTGCCCCTGGGCTGCCGGCTACGAGATCAACGTGAGCTGCCCTAATATCGCCGCCGGCGGTGCCGCCATGGGCTCCACGCCCGAGGGCGCCTCTTCCGTTATGGCTGCTTGCCGCAAGGTGACCGATAAGCCGCTGTTCGTGAAGATGGCGCCGGTCAACGTCGCCGAGATCGCCAAGGCCCTCGAGGCTGCCGGCGCCGACGGCCTTTCGGTCATCAACTCCATCCAGGGCATGGCCATCGACGTCCATACCCGCAAGTCCCGCGTGGCCAAGCCCAAGGGCGGCCTTTCGGGCCCGCTGTGCCACCACATCGCCGTGCGCATGGTCTGGGAGGTTGCTCAGGCCGTCGATATCCCCATCAACGGTGTCGGCGGTGTCATGACCGGCGAAGATGCGGCCGAGTTTATCCTGGCCGGCGCCACCTGCGTGTCGGTCGGCATGGCCAACTTCGTCGATCCGTGCGCTTCGCTCAAGATCGCGCACGAGCTCGAGGCCTGGGCCGAGTCTCAGGGCGTGAAGGACATCAACGAACTGGTAGGTGCGTTCGAATGCTAGAGACCGATGCCCGCGACCGTGTTATCGTCGCCCTCGACTGCGACCGTGAGCGTGCGCTCGAGCTTGCCCACGAGCTTTCGGGCCATGCCGCCTGGCTCAAGGTTGGCATGACGCTCTATTACGCCGAGGGTCCTGAGATCGTCAAGACGTTCAAGGATTTGGGCTTTAAGGTCTTCCTTGACCTCAAGTTCCATGATATTCCGCATCAGGTTCGCGGTGCCGCCCGCTCGGCCTCGCTTGCCGGCGCCGATCTGCTTTCGGTCCACGGCTTGGGTTCGGGCGCCATGCTCGCTGCCTGCCGCGAGGGCGCCGAGGAGGCGCGCGAGGACCGCGCCAAGCTCGTCGCCATCACCGTGCTCACGAGCATGAACCAGGATGCCTTGAGCGAGATCGGCGTCGAGTCGCCCGTGGCCGAGGAGGCCGCCCGCCTGGCAAAGCTCGCTCAGGCCAACGGCATCGACGGTATCGTGTGCTCGCCGATGGAGGCTCACGACATGCGTGAGCTGCTGGGTCCCGATGCCCTGATCGTGACTCCGGGTGTGCGTCCGGTGGGTGCCGCCTTAGGCGACCAGTCCCGCGTGGCGACGCCTTCCCAGGCTATCGAGCGTGGCGCAAGCCACATTGTGGTGGGCCGTCCCATCACCGGCGCCGACGATCCGGTTGCCGCCTTTGACGCCATCGTCGCCGAGCTGGTCGAAAACGTCGCCTAAAAGATTCCCCTAAGTCACCACTTTTGGGTCTCATTAGCACAAAATAGCCCCTGTGCCTGCGTAAACTTTCCCATCCTTTGTGTGGAATCGCAGGTCAGGGGCTTAACTTTGGGCGCAGTATATTGCACTTTTTGCGGGTATCGTCTAACCTATGGAGCCGCGATTGGGCATTTTGTACGTTCTACGTGCTAAAATGCCAATTATTGAATCAGATATAACCCAACTTTTTGGAGGTACGAATGGCACTCCCTCAGCTTACCGATGAGCAGCGCAAGCAGGCTCTTGAGAAGGCTGCTGCCGCACGTCACGCCCGCGCTGAGCTTCGCGAGCAGATCAAGAAGGGCGAGAAGTCCCTCGAGTCCGTGCTCAACTCCGATGACCCCATCGCTTCCCGCATGAAGGTTTCCACCCTCATCGAGTCTCTCCCTGGTTATGGCAAGGCCAAGGCCGCCAAGATCATGGAGGAGCTCGGTATCTCCGCTACCCGTCGCGTCCAGGGCCTCGGCGTCCGTCAACGCGAGCAGCTCCTCGAGCAGCTGACCAAATAAGTGAGCGCTCAGGATTCCAAGCTCTTTGTGATTTCTGGACCGTCAGGCGCAGGCAAGGGCACGCTCGTCGCTCGTGTGCGCGAGCGCCGCTCGAACCTGGGCCTGACGGTTTCGGCTACCACGCGAGCACCACGCAAAGGTGAGGTCGACGGCGTCAACTACTTTTTTCTGACGCGCGAGGAGTTCGACCGCCGCGTGGCAAACGGTGAGTTTGTTGAGTGGGCCGAGGTCCACGGTAACTGCTACGGCACGTTGGTGAGCGAGGTCCAGTCCAAGCTCGCCTCGGGCGCCTCTCTGATTTTGGAGATCGATGTCCAGGGTGCCCTGCAGGTTAAGGAGCGTTTCCCCGAGGCCGTGCTGATCTTTATCAAGCCGCCTTCGCTTGAGGTGCTCCGCGAGCGTCTGGTCGGTCGCGGTACCGAGACGCCCGAGACAATCGAGCTGCGTATGGCAAACGCCGCCCATGAGCTTGCCCTTGCTGACCGCTACGACGACGTCGTGGTGAATGACGATCTCGACCGCGCGACCGATGAGCTCGTTCGCGTTCTCGATATGCATGAAAGGATCTGAGGTCCGTGTCCGTTGTAAAGCCTTGCATTGACGATCTTCTGGAGAAGACCGATCACAACCGCTTCCTGCTCGCTTCGCTTGCCTCCAAGCGCGCCTGCGACATCAATAGCATGCTGCGTGGCCAGCACAACCGCGTGCTTGCCGTCCAGGATGTCGATGACATCACCATCGGGCTTTCCGGTGCCGATACCATCTCGATGGCTATGGACGAGATTGTCGATGGCGACATCTCTTACGACGAGGCCCGTTACGAGAAGGCACTCGGCCACAAGGTTGCTGAAGCCTAAATGGCAGCTCGCGTCTGTCTGGTCCACTATCACGAGGTTGGACTGAAGGGCAAGAACCGCGCACATTTTGAGCATATCCTCATGGATAACATCAAGGCGGCCTTGGCCGCCTTTTCCGTGAATGCCGTGTCTCGAATTTCCGGTTATATCCTCGTGACCTTTAACGAGCATCAGGCCGACGAGGCAGCGCGTGTCATTCGCACCGTTCCCGGCGTAGCTCGCGTGTCTTTGGCGTATCACACCAATCGCGACCCTCAGGAGTACTGTGCCGCCGCCGTCAAGGCGCTGCGCGAGTTTGGTTCCTTCGATTCGTTTAAGGTGCACGCCAAGCGCTCCAATACCGACTATGAGCTCACCTCGATTGACATCAATCGTCAGGTGGGCGAGGTGCTGTGCGAGGCGTTTCCTGATAAAAAGGTCCAGATGCACGATCCTGACGCTATGGTGCATGTGTTGGTGGTCCAGGGTAGCGTTTATGTGTACGCGCGCTCCGAGCGCGGCGTGGGCGGTCTGCCGGTGGGTTCTGCCGGCAAGGTCGTGACGCTGCTCTCGTCGGGTATCGATTCTCCGGTGGCGACCTGGATGCTCGCGCGTCGCGGCGCGGTGTGCGTGCCGGTACATTTCTCCGGTCGTCCGCAGACGCCCGATACGAGCGAGTATTTGGTGCAGGACATTATCCATGCGCTTGAGCCGGGTGTTCAGATCGGCCGCCTGTACGTGGTGCCGTTTGGCGACTGCCAGCGTGAGATTTCGGTCACCTGTCCCAGCAACCTGCGCGTGATCATGTATCGCCGCATTATGTATTCGGTTGCCGAGCGCATTGCACACATCGAGGGTGCCAAGGCCATTGTTACGGGCGAATCACTTGGGCAGGTTGCCTCCCAAACGCTTGAGAACATCATGGCCGTCAACGAGGCCGTGAAGATCCCCGTGTTCCGTCCGCTCATCGGTTCGGACAAGCAGGAGATCATCGCACGCGCCGAGGAGATCGGTACGTTCGATATCTCGACTGAGGCCGCTCCTGACTGCTGCACGCTGTTTATGCCGCGGCGTCCCGAGACGCACGCTAAACTCGATGCCGTGCATGAGGCCTGGGATCTGTTTGATCACGAGGAGATGATCGAGCGCCTGCTCAAGCAGACCGAGTACATCGACTTCGAGAGCAACACGTATAAGGCCCCTAAGACCTTAAAACGCAAACATTCGGAGCTTGCTCCGCGTGAGATTTACCAAGATCACGAGTAAATTTGTGCATAGACCGACGGTGCGCCTGCATCGTCGGTCTTTTGCTATCTGGGCATTTTGCGGCTAAGTGTTCATTTGCTGACGTGTGCCTGAATAAATGGACAGATTTGTGCAAGGTTTTGGTCGGTTTTTGGTTTGACCGCTAAAACCGGTTTTGGAGCGTGGCAGTTGCAGGGCTTTTTTCCTGACACGATGGTGTTGGGAGGTTTTGCTATGGCGCAGCGCGAACAACACGAACGGGTCAAACGGATGGACCGCTTGGCGGACAAGCTGCTCGGTCATAAGGCAGCGGTGATGGCGATACTGGTCGTCATTGCGATGGCGAGCGGCTTGGCGATGGCGAACCTTGGCGGCGGTGCCGGCGGCGTGTCGTTTGAGCGCACTGACGGTTCAGGCTCGTTGGCGGAGCCGGGATCCGGCGATGCCTCGAGTGGAAAGACTTCCGAAGGCTCTTCGCTTAAGGCGTCTGCCGCGGCAGAGGTTTATGTCGACGTTGATGGCGCCGTTGTGTCGCCCGGCGTATATCGTCTCAAGGACGGCGCGCGGGTGGCTCAGGCGATTGATGCCGCCGGCGGGCTGGCGCCCGAAGCAGACGTTACGGGGCTTAATCGTGCATCCAAGGTCACTGATGGACAAAAAATTCACGTTCCAACGGTAGGGGAGCAGCAGGTGTCCATTGCGGAAGCCGGTGTTGATGGTGGGGCTTCCGCATCATCAGGCGTCGGTGGCGCAACAGGCCTAGTAAACATTAATACGGCAAGCGCGGCAGAGCTGCAGACGCTCTCTGGCATCGGTCCCTCCATGGCCCAGTCGATTATCGATGAGCGGACAAAGAACGGTGCTTTTGCCTCGGTTGACGATCTGATGCGTGTGTCGGGAATCGGCGAGAAGAAGCTTGCCAAAATCAAAGATTCCATCTGCGTATGAGTGCGACCGAGCGCGAGCATGTGATGCCTCCGCGGCCTCTGATGCCGTGGACGATGGCCCTGTGTGCCGGCATGTGCATGAGCTGCGCCTTGGTGCTCAACGTGGCCGCCGATGCGCTGCTGTGGGAGCGGGCTTCGGCGGTCGGGCCGCTATGGGCCATTCCCGTTACGGCGGCGGTATTCGTTGTGCTGGCTCAATCTTGTGCGCGGCTTGCCCCTTGGAAGCGGTGGCTGTATGCCGCGTCCGTCGGTCTCGTGGCGGGAGCGGTCGTCTCGGCGTGGTGGGCTGTGGGCGTGCTAAGCGCCTCGAAAGCGCTCGACGGTCGAGCGGCAAGCAGCCTTGAGTTTGTCGTGCAGGGTGACCCATCCATAAACGACGACGTGTATTCCTATACCTGCGAGGCACGCGCGGACGGTAAGAACTTGGCAATGGTTCGCCTATCGTGCGACCTCGAGCTCAAGGTCGGTGCGCACGTGCGTGTTATCGGTCGCGTTTCACGTTTTGAGAACGATGCATATGGACGATCGCGCGTGCTCCGAGGCGAGGTGCGCAAGGTAAAAGCCGTTCGGATTGTGTCGGTCGATGAGGGCTCTCCGGGGCCGCTGCTTCGGCTGCGAAATGGGCTGCTTGCGTCCATCGCGCCTGCGACCGACCCGGCGCGTGCGCTCATAGCCGGTGTCGTCTGCGGTCGTTCGGCCGAGCTGCGCGCCCAGCCGGCGGGCGACTGGTTTTCGGTGACGGGAACGGCGCATCTTATCGCCGTCTCGGGCAGCCATTTGGCTATCGTGGGGTTTGTAATCGAGGGTGTATTGCAAAAGACTCGGTGCTCACGTGGTCTTCAGCGGGCGATATTGGCGATAACGCTTGTGGGCTACGCTGCTTTTACGGGCGCGTCTCCCTCGGCCGTGCGCGCGTGCTGCATGGTGTTCGCGACGCTTGTCGTAAACGGCGCGGGGCGGCGCCGGCACGGCGCATCGGCACTCTTCGTAACCATGTCCATCTTTGTGCTGCTGCGGCCGACGGTTCTGTTCGAGATGGGCTTTCAGCTTTCATGTGCCAGCGTCTTAGCCATTCTGTGCTTTTGCCCCTATGCGACCTACGCTTTGGGTGAGCTGAGTGTTCCGTCGGGCGTTGCCAGCATGCTTTCCGTCACGCTGTGCTCGCAACTGGCGACACTTCCCATTACCATTCCTGCCTTCGGTACGTTCTCGCTCATTGCTCCGCTGGCAAATGCGGTCCTCGGTCCGGTGGTGAGCGCACTGCTCGCCGTGTCGATCGTGCTGGTTCCCTTTTCGCTCCTGGCGCCGTTGCGGACTTGGGCGCTCGTTGTGCCCATGATTGCCGCCCGTTGCGCGCTGTTCTTTGAGCAGCTGTTTGCCGCCGTGCCGGGTGCATCCGTGAGCGTGCCGCCCGATAGCATGTGGATTTACCTAGTGCCGTGTTTGCTGGCGGTTCTGCTTGTCTGGTGGCCGCGTCCCCGTGCACGTCCTATGGCGGTGGGGCTTGCATGCTTGGTGCTCTTGGCTGCGATTCCGTACGTCTACTGGGATCGATTCGCTCCGCCTTCGGTGACGGTGCTCGATGTGGGCCAGGCCGATGCGATTCTTATTCGCCAGGGCGGCGCAGTGGCGCTCGTCGACTGCGGGCTCGACGAGCGCGTGGTGGCGGCGTTGGTTCGCAATAACGTGCACCATATCGATGCCGTCTTTGTGACGCATTGGGATGAGGACCACTGGGGTGGTCTGCCTGCCGTGCTCGAACAGTTTTCGGTCGGAACGATTGCCGTGGCGGCGGATGCGCTGGAGGATGCTCCTGCCGAGGTATTGAACCGACCTGGCGTGGAGTATCGGCAGGTGCGCCGTGGGGATACGGTCGACATCGGCACATTTTGCGCCCGCGTGATGTGGCCATTCGAGTCCGTGGATGGCGAGGGAAATGAGGACTCTCTTGTCCTGCTGCTCTCTTATGTTCAGGAAGGCAAGGGCCTGCGTATGCTCCTCACCGGTGATGCCGAGCTCGACCAAGAACGGGAATTCGTGCAGGAGGTGGGGGATATCGACGTACTTAAACTTGGGCATCACGGCTCTAAGGTTTCAGTTGATGGTGAGTTGCTGGACGTCCTGAAGCCCGAGCTTTCCCTCGCGAGCGCGGGCGAGGGGAATCGATACGGCCATCCGTCCGACGCCTGCATCGATGCCGTTAAGGAAGCGGGCGGCGTGTTCGCGTGCACTATCGAACACGGCGACATTACCGTCACGCCGATTGGGAATGGCTTTGCGATGCGATGCCAGCGACTGTGACGACGTCGTTGGCGTGTTGTGGGGCCCTGGGCTAGAATGGCACGGAGCGAATACGAAGGCCTGCGGGAGGGGAGCGCAATGTCCGAAACCGGTCTGCTGCCGGCATATCTGATCGTCGGTACCGACGGAGTCAAGCGCGATCACGCCGTCTCGCGTATGAAAGCGCGTCTGGAAAAGTCGGGTATGGTCGAGTTCAACCTCGACGAGCGCGACATGACCAAGGACCCCGATATCGAGTCCATTATCGGATCGCTTAACACCTTTCCGATGGGCAGCGAGTTTCGCCTGGTAATCCTTGACGGCTGCTCAAAGCTCGCCAAGGCAGTTTCGGAGCCGCTTGTCGAATACCTTGCGAGCCCCAGCCCCACAACGGTCTGCCTCTTCATCGCCGACTCGCTTGCCAAGAATACGCGCTTGTATAAGGCAATCGCCAAGATCGACAAGAAGGCTATCGTCGATTGCTCGGGTACCAAGCGCTGGGAACTGCCGCGCCGCGTTCAGCAGATGGCGACGCAGCACGGTAAGTCCATCTCGACGGCGGCCGCCGAGGAGCTCGTCTCGCGTTCGGGCGAAAACACACATATGCTCGATAACGACCTGTCAAAGCTCGCCCAGATGGTCGAGGCGCCCCAGATTGAGCTTGCCGACGTGGAGCGTTGGATCGTGCGTACGGCCGAGGTTCAGCCCTGGGACTTTCTCAATGCGGTCTCGGCCCGTGACATGCGACGCTCGCTCGAGCTCTTCAATCTACTGCCCGCCAAGAGCTACGTGTGGACTTACACGTTGTTGTGCGGTCGCATCCGCGAGCTTATCGTCGCCAAGGCGCTCGATGCGCGCGGACAGGGTCGTGAGCTGGCCTCAACGCTCAAGCTCCAGTCCTGGCAGGTCAAGAATCACCTGACCTGGGCACGTCGCTTTTCGATGGCAGAGCTCGTTGCCGCGCTCGAGGGCGCGGTCGATGTGGAGCTCGCGCTCAAGGGTTCGGCCGATTCTCAGACCGCGCTTTTGCTCTGGATTACGAACATCTTGAGAAAATCGTGATGATACCTGCCTATTTGACAAATTCGTTCTATCCCTTTGAGGGGGAGCGTGCTATAGTAGGCGCTTGCATGACCTCACCGTGTCTCAGAGGTGTCATACATTTTTTGCAAGGAACTCGAAAGGAACTCCAGAAGTGGCAAACATCAAGTCTCAGAAGAAGCGTATCCGCACCAATGAGGCAGCTCGCATGCGTAACAAGGCTGTCAAGTCCGAGCTCAAGACGCTGACCAAGCACGTCCAGTCCGCCGTCGCCGAGGGCGACGCCGAGAAGGCCCAGGCTGCCCTCAAGACCGTCACCAAGCGTCTCGACATGGCTGCCGCCAAGCATGTTATCCACAAGAACCAGGCTTCCAACCGCAAGTCCGGTCTTGCCAAGCTCGTGAACAGCATCAACGCCTAAGTTGTAAATTTCACACCACACAGATTACGCGCATAAATGGAGCCTGTTTTATGGAACAGGCTCCATTTTTTGTATCGCTCGGGTAAGATAGTCCGCATGAATACTTCAATTGACATTTCCCACATCCGCAACTTCTCGATTGTTGCGCACATCGACCATGGCAAGTCCACGATTAGTGACCGCATCCTCGAGCTCACCCATACCGTCGACGAGCGCGATATGGAGTCGCAGCTGCTCGACACCATGGATATCGAGCGCGAGCGCGGCATCACGATCAAGTCCAACGCCGTCCGCGTGTCCTATGACGCCGACGACGGCGAGACGTATCAGTTCAACCTCATCGATACGCCGGGCCACGTGGACTTTACCTATGAGGTCTCGCGTTCGCTGGCCGCCTGCGAGGGCGCGGTACTCGTTGTCGACGCCACGCAGGGTGTCGAGGCGCAGACCGTCTCCAATGCGACGCTCGCCATGAACGCCAATCTGGACATTGTGCCGGCCATCAACAAGATCGACCTGCCCTCGGCCCATCCCGATGAGGTCAAGACCGAGATCGAGGATGACTTGGCGATCCCTGCCGATGATGCCGTGTGTGTCTCGGGCAAGACCGGAGAGGGCATCCACGATCTGCTGGAGTCCATTGTCTTTTTGATCTCTCCGCCCAAGGGCGATGCGAACGCGCCGCTCAAGGCACTCATCCTGGATTCGTACTTCGACGAGTATCGTGGTGTCGTCGCCACGGTGCGCATCTTTGACGGTTCCATCAAAAAGGGCGATACTCTGCGCATGATGCAGGCAAAGGGTGACTTTTTGGTCGATGGCGTGGGCGTCAAGCGTCCCGCCGAGACTCCGGTCGATGCGCTGACGGTCGGCGAGGTGGGCTACGTGGTCACGGGCCTGAAGGACCCCGAGGCCGTGCGCGTGGGCGATACCCTCACGTGGGCGTCGAATCCCTGCCCCGAGCCGCTTCCCGGCTACCGCGAGGCTAAGCCCATGGTCTATACGGGCCTGTTCCCGATCGATAACAAGGACTACGAGAACCTGCGTGACGCGCTCGATAAGCTGCACGTCAACGACCCGTCGTTGGTGTGGGAGCCCGAGACCTCGGTGGCGCTCGGCTTTGGCTTCCGCGTGGGCTTCCTGGGCCTGCTGCACATGGAAGTCGTTAAGGAACGCCTGGAGCGCGAGTTCAACTTGGACCTCATTGCCACGAGTCCCTCGGTCGACTATCACGTCTACAAGACCGACGGCGAGATGATCGATGTCCGCAGCCCGCAGGACCTTCCCGAGGCCACGCGCATCGAGCGTATCGAGGAACCCTACCTCAAGGCAAAGATCATCTGCCCGCCTGAGTACACGGGCGCCGTCATGCAGCTCGCCATCGAGCACCGCGGCGTTACGACCGACATGATCCACCTGACGAGCAAGTCGGTCGAGATGCGCTTCGATATGCCGCTTGCCGAGCTCATCTTGGACTTCTTTGACCAGCTCAAGAGCCGCACTAAGGGCTATGCCTCGCTCGACTACGAGTTCAACGAGTATCGTCCTTCCGAGCTTGTGAAGCTCGATATCTTGCTTTCGGGCGATGAGGTGGACGCGCTGTCGTTTATCGTGCACAAGGACAAGGCCTATGGCCTGGCCCGCGGTCTGTGCGACAAGCTCAAGGAGATCATCCCGCGTCAGCTGTTCGAGGTGCCCATCCAGGGTGCTATCGGCAACAAGATCATTGCCCGCTCCACCGTCAAGGCGCGCCGCAAGGACGTGCTTGCCAAGTGCTACGGCGGCGATATTTCTCGTAAGCGCAAACTGCTCGAGAAGCAGAAAGAGGGCAAGAAGCGCATGAAGGCCATCGGCTCGGTAGAGGTCCCGCAGGAGGCCTTTATGGCGATCCTCAAGGTGGACGAGTAGGTCTATGGCGCTTTCCGAATACAGCGAGCGGCTGCTGGGCGCCTATGCCGTGCAGCCGTTCCTTATGGCTCCCATGGCGGGCGTGACCGACCCTGCCTACCGCATCATGTGCCGCCGTCGCGGTGCCAACCTTGCCTACAGCGAGATGGTGAGCGTGGCGGGCCTTGCCTATGCCAGCAACAAGACCTGGCGCCTGGTGCTACCGGCTGACGAAGAGCAGCAGATTTGCGTGCAGCTCTTCGGCTCCAAGCCTGATCAGTTTGCGAGCGCCGTCGCCGCCGTCGAGGAGCGCGTTGGCGATCGCCTGTCGCTCATCGATATCAATATGGCATGCCCCGCCCGCAAGGTTGTCACCAAGGGCGAGGGCTCGGCGCTCATGCGCACGCCCGACCTTGCGGAGAAGATCGTCGAGGCCACGGTGGGCGCGGCGCACGTGCCCGTGACCGTCAAGATTCGCAAAGGCTTTTATGCCGAGGACCGCAATGCCGCGACATTTGCCCAGATGCTTGAGGGTGCAGGGGCTGCCGCAGTCGCCGTGCATGGTCGTTGCGCTACGCAGCTCTACACTGGCCAGGCGGATTGGTCGGTCGTCGATGAGGTCGCAGATGCCGTCGAGATTCCCGTGATCGGTTCGGGCGATGTGTTCTGCGCCGAGGATGCCGCGGAGCATCTGCGCAGCTCGGGTGCCAGCGCGGTGTTTATCGCGCGCGGTATCTATGGCAACCCCTGGGTGTTCGGCGATGCTCGCGCCCTTGCACTCGACGCTACGCCGGTGCCGTCTCGCTCCTCACGCGAGCGCCTGGACGCCCTGCGTGAGCACCTAACGCTGACGCATGAGCTCCTGCCGCTCATGTCGCGTGCCCGCACGTACGCAAGCTGGTACTTAAAAGGCATGCCCCATGCCGCCGCTTGGCGTGCCCATGTGGTGCGCTGCTCCACGTATGAGGAGTTTATGGCGCTGGTCGATGAGATCGAGCATGATGTGGTGGCCTGCGAGGCTGCCCTTGCCGCCGGCGAATCGGTGCCCCCTCATCCGCTGGAGGCTTAAGGGTGGCCGTTACCGCGCTGTACGTGCACGTGCCGTTCTGTGCCCAAAAGTGCCGCTACTGCGACTTCGACTCGCGCAGCTTTGCTTCGTGTGATTTGGATGCCGCGCTCGATTCCTATTTTGAGCAGTTGTACGCGCGCCTCGATGCTTTTGGCAAGGCTGGGGCCCTCGACCAGATTCGCACCGTCTATGTTGGCGGCGGTACGCCGTCGCTGGCGGGGGAGCGCCTGGTGGAGCTGGCGCGGCGTATTCGTGCGTGGTGCGCCCCCGTTGAGTTTACCTGCGAGGCCAATCCCGAATCGCTGACCGCCGAGCTTGCCGCTGCGCTTGCCAAGGTTGGTGTCACACGCGTTTCTCTGGGCGTGCAAACGCTCGATAACGCCGAACTTACCGCCATCGGCCGCATTCACGATGCCGATCGGTCGCTCTCCGCCATCGCGACGGTCAAGAACGCTGGGCTCGACGTGTCGTGCGACCTTATGTGCGGACTTCCCGGGCAGACCGCAGCGAGTTGGAAGCGTACGCTCGATGGCGTGCTGGCGGCGGCTCCGCATCATGTGTCGGTCTACCCGCTCACGCTCGAGGAGGGGACGCCCCTTTACCGCATGGCGTGCCGTGACGAGTCGCTCGAGCCCGATGAGGATTTTCAGGCTTCGTGCATGGACGCGGCGCGTGAGCGCCTGGGTGCGGCCGGCTATCATCCGTATGAGGTGGCGAGCTACGCGCTCGACGGCCATGAGTGCGCCCATAACATTGCCTACTGGACCGGACGGGGCTACCTGGGCCTGGGCCGTTCTGCCGCCGGTATGCTTGATACTGGGGATTTCGACCGTCTTGCAGGTTTGTTCCCCGGCGTGTCTGCTCGAGGCGACGCGTACCGTGTGCGTTTGGTTCAGCGCGACGATGACGCGACGTCGTTTGAGGCCGAATACCTGTCGCAGCGAGAGGCTGCGGCCGAAGACCTGATGCTCGCTTGTCGCATGACGCGCGGTATTGCGTCCGACCTGTTGGTTCGCGCGGCTCGTGTCATCCCGGCCGATGAGCTGACAGCCGCTTGTGATCGCGCGCTCGAATTGGGTCTTGCCACTTGGGTGCCCGAGACGCTCGGGGTCCATGAGGGACCCTTTACTTCGGCAGATGTCGTCGCGGGCCATGTTCGAGCTCGTTTAGCACCGACACACCTGGGCTGGCTCGATGGAAATGTTCTGTTCGAGCTGTTTTGGGATCTAGCTTAGGCCGCTCGGGTAGAATTACCGGAATATATACGCTGCTGTGAGCAGGAGGTTGCCGCGCATGGCGACGATGAACGAAAAAGATTACTACGAGATTCTAGGTGTCTCCAAGGACGCCACCTCGCGTGATATTCAAAAGGCCTTCCAGCAAAAGGCCCGTAAGCTCCATCCGGACGTCAACAAAGAGCCGGATGCCGAGGAAAAGTTTAAAGAGGTTTCCGAGGCCTACGCCGTGCTTTCGGATGAGCAAAAACGTGCGCGCTACGATGCCATGCGTTCTGGCAATCCCTTTGCCGGTGCCCCTACGGCTTCGCCCTATGGTGGCGGCTATGCCGGCAACACGGGCTATGGCAATCCCTTTGAGGGCGGCTTTCCTTTTGGCGGTGCCTGGGGCCAGCAGCGTCGCGGCCAGGCTGCCTACAATCCCGAGAACGGCGCCAACGTGGTCGTCGATATCAAACTGGACGCCAAGGAGGCCAAGGACGGTGCCCGCAAGACCGTCCGCTATACGCGCTTCGATACCTGTGGTCACTGCGGCGGCTCGGGTTCTGTCTCCTCCGAGCATGCCCATACCTGCCCGAGCTGCGGTGGCCGCGGGCACATCGACGTCGACTTGTCCTTCCTGTTTGGTGCGGGCACGTTCCAGTCGGTCTGCCCCGAGTGCGGCGGTTCCGGTAAGGTCGTGGCCGACCCCTGCCCCGATTGCGGTGGCAGCGGTCGTACTCGCGTAACCTCCGAGCAGACGATTGAGTTTCCTGCCGGCACGCACGATGGCGACGAGGTCCGCATTAGCGGCATGGGTCACGCCGGCACTAACGGTGCCGCTGGCGGTGATCTAGTCGGCCGTGCCCATGTCGAGTCCGAGCGCTTGGAAGGCAAAGCTCGTACCGGTTTTTACCTGATGGGCATCGTGGCGCCGTTTTTGGTACTCTCGGCCATCTCGGGCGTGTTCTCGGCCTTTGCTGTGATGTGCTTTATTCCGTTTACCATGGGCCTGTTCATGGTGCTTTCGGACGGCGTGCTTCATCGCAGCCTGCTGTGGTGGAAGCGCGGTGCGATGCAGTTTGCCAACGGTTTTGCCAATGGCTTCATGTTCGCGCTCGTGTCGGTTTGGTTCGCGAGCTGCTCGCAACGGGCCATGCTTTCGCCTTACGGAATGCAATAACATCAAACCCTCTGTTTGCGGTTGGCCCAGCTTGGGTATAGGACGCACTGTGACAATAATGAAAGTCGGAAGGATTCGGTCGTGTCGGAAAATAGGGATTACTACGAGGTACTTGGCGTCGACAAGGATGCCGACGCGCGGACGATTAAGCGCGCGTTTCTAAAGAAGGCCCGTACCGTACACCCGGACGTTTCGGACGACCCCGAGGCCGAGGCCAAGTTCAAGGAGCTCAACGAGGCCTATTCCGTTCTTTCCGATGAGCAGAAGCGTGCTAACTACGACCGTTACGGCACTGCCGACGGCCCTGGTGGTTCGGGCTACGTCGATATCAACGATATCTTTGGTGGTATGGGCATGGACGACTTGTTCTCGTCGTTTTTTGGCGGCGGTGCCGGCGGTGGCGCCCGCAGCCGTCGCGAGCGTCGTCGCGGTCGTGACATGGCCATCTCGCTTTCGGTGACGCTCGAGGAGGCGGCGCTCGGCTGCAAAAAGACAATCAGCTATGACCGCTTTGCTCCTTGCGAGGACTGCAATGGCACCGGTAGGGCAGAGGGCGCACAGGAAAAGCAGTGCGGCCGCTGCCACGGCACGGGCTATGTCACGACGGTTCAGCGATCGTTTTTGGGCCAGGTTCAGTCTTCCTCGCCTTGCCCCGACTGCCATGGCGAGGGCACGGTTATCGACCATCCCTGCGAGACCTGCGATGGTCAGGGCCGCACGCCTTCGCATGAAAAGATTGACATCGATATTCCCGCCGGCGTTTCGACCGGTCGACAGCTGCGTGTGAGCGGCTTTGGCGAGGCCGGTCTTCGCGGCGAGCCTTCGGGCGACTTGATTGTCAACGTGCGCGTTGCCGACCATGAGCGCTTTAAGCGCAACGGTGACGACCTGTACCTGGTGAGCGATATCTCGATTGCGCAGGCTGCGCTCGGCTGCGAGATCGATGTCGAGGGCATTATGCCCGACGAGGTCGTTAAGGTGTGCGTCCCCGCCGGCGCCCAGTACGGCGACACCGTGAGCGTCAATAATTACGGCATGCCGCGCATTGGCGGTGGCGGTTCGCGTGGCCGCTTGATCGTGCAACTGCGCGTGGTCGTTCCCACCAATCTTTCCAATAAGCAGCGCGAGCTGCTCCGTGCTTTTGCCGATGAGATGGGCGATGACGTCGCTTCCGGTAAGAAGTCGGTGACCGACCGTATCAAGAGTGCCCTCGACGATATCCTCGATTAAGGAGCCCGCGTGCTCGCACCCCATATTTCCGTCGTCAACCTCGGCTGCCGTGTCAACCGGGTTGAGTCTGACCGTATCACTGCCGATCTTATGCGCCTGGGTTTTGCTATGGTGGAGCCCCAGGATGCCGACCTGATCGTCATTAACACCTGTGCCGTTACGGGCGAGGCCGAGGCCAAGACCCGTAAGGCCGTCCGTCATGCGCTGGCCCATCCAAATGAGCCCTATGTAGTCGTGACCGGATGCGTGGTCAATTTGCATCCCGAGGAGCTGTTGGAGCTTTCGGATCGCGTGATTGCCGAGCCGTCTAAGATCGATGTCGCCGAACGTGTCTGCGATGTGCTGGGTGTCGAATCCGATAGTGTGGCCGCCTGCAGCGACAGCGATGTGGTCGACGCTCTGGGTCGCTCGCGTCTGGGTGTGAAGATCCAGGATGGCTGCAACCACCGTTGCACCTATTGCATCGTGTGGAAGGCCCGCGGTCCCGAGCGTTCCGTGCCCGTCGAGTCCGTGCTTGAGCAAGTTCGCGAGGCCCAGGAGGCCGGCGTGCCCGAGGTGGTGCTGACCGGTGTGAACCTGGGTGCCTACGATGGCAAGAGCGCGACCGACGAGCATGTCGAAATCGATGAGCTGCTCGAGGCCATCATGGAGCGCACGACTATTGCGCATGTGCGCATTTCCTCGGTCGAACCCATGGATATCTCTGAGCGCCTGCTTAAGGTTATGGCGCGCTATCCGCAGCGTATTGCCCCGTTTTTGCACCTGCCCGTACAGTCCGGCTGTACGGCGACGCTGCATCGCATGGGTCGTCCCTATAGTGCCGAGGCCTTTGAGGACACGGTGCGCATGATTCGCGCCATCCTGCCGCAGGCGTCTCTTTCGTGCGACGTCATCGTCGGTTTTCCTGGTGAGACGGACGAGGAGTTCGAGGAGTCGCTGGCGCTGTGCCGCCGCGTGGGGTTCTCGCGTATGCACGTGTTCCGCTACAGTAAGCGTCCCGGTACCCTTGCTGCCGACATGCCCGACCAGGTGCCGCCCGAGGTTATGGCCGAGCGCAGCCGCCGTATGCGAGACGCGGCGCAGGAGCTCGCTATCGCCGACGCTCGTCGTCGCGTGGGCACCGTTGAGCGCGCCGTGCTCGAGTATGGTGACAACCTGACGCTCGGTTCGTTCCATCATGCCCGTCTTGACGATACCTGTGGACTTACAGCCCCGTGCCTGCTCGATGTTGCTATCATCGGAGTCGATGATTCCGGCTTGGTCCATGCGCGCAGGGAGGTCCATGGAAGCCTCGAAGATTAGACTTACCGTTCCCGAGGGAGTTGATCCCTCGCGTGTTTTGGGCGCCGGCGACGGCGTCCTTCGTGCGCTCGAGAGCTTGGTTCGCGCTCACGTGGTCGCCCGTGGCGATAGGATCTCCGTGAGCGGCGACCCGGACGAGGTCGAGCTCGTGGCTCGCTTTTTCGAACATGCTTTTCGCGAGGCGGCGGCCGGTCGTACCCTGTCTGCCGACGATGTCTCGCGTTGCCTGGCCGTCTTGCGCGACGGCGAGCATGAGGCCACATCGCTTCGCGATGACGTGCTGCTTTCGTATCGCGGTCGCGTCATTCGTCCCAAGACGCTTGGGCAAAAGCGCTATGTGGATGCCATTCGCTCGCATACCATCACCTTTGGCTTGGGTCCTGCCGGTACCGGTAAGACCTATCTGGCCATGGCGCTCGCCGTTGCCGCGCTCAAGCGCCATGAGGTGGGCCGTTTGATCTTGACGCGTCCGGTTGTCGAAGCAGGGGAGAACCTGGGCTTTTTGCCCGGCACCCTCGAGGAAAAGATCGATCCGTACATGCGCCCGCTCTACGATGCCCTTTTTGACATGATGGATCGTGAGCGCACCGATGAGCTTATGGAGCGCGGCGTGATCGAGATCGCCCCGCTCGCCTACATGCGCGGTCGTACGCTGAGCGATGCTTTCGTGGTGCTCGACGAGGCGCAAAATACCACGCCCGAGCAGATGAAGATGTTCCTGACACGCCTTGGATTCAACTCCAAGTTCGTGATTACCGGCGACCTCAGCCAGCGCGACCTGGTGGGTCGTCGTGGTGGCTTGGCGGATGTCGAGAAGATTTTGGGCCGTGTCGACGATGTGGCATTTTCTCACCTCGAGCGTGCCGACGTGGTGCGTCATGCCCTAGTGGGTTGTATCGTTGAGGCATATGATGCTTATGATGACGTGCGTGAGCAACGCTCACGCGACCGAAAGGAGTCCCGTTGAGTGTATTGATCAGCAACGATGCCGAGCTCGATACGCTGCTCGATGCTCAGGAGGTGGAGCACATCTGTGAGGTCGTGCTTGCCGCCGAGGGCGTTGAGCGTGAAGTCGAGATTTCCCTTTCGTATGTCGACGAGGACGAGATGCACGAGCTCAACCACGAGTGGCGCGGTATCGACCGCACCACCGATGTGCTCTCGTTTGAGTGCGATTCGGCCTTTGACGATGACATTCCCGCCGATGAGACGCTCGAGCTCGGCGATATCATCTTGGCCCCGCAGGTTATTGCCCGTCAGGCCCCCGGTTTTGGCAATAGCCCCGCTGACGAGTGCCGTCTGATGCTCGTTCACGGCATGCTGCACCTGCTGGGCTATGACCACATCGAGGACGACGAGGCCGAGGTTATGGAGGCCCGCGAGGACGCTATCCTGCGCGATCTGGCGCTCGAGCGCGGCGAGGATCCCAAACTGGTTCACGTCGGCCCCATCACCAATCATGCCCACGACTAGGAGCCGTTTATGATTCCCGGATCGAACAAGGACCATCCGTCCTTTTTAAAGTCGTTCTCCTACGCCATGGAGGGCTTCGTCACCGCCGTCAAGACCGAGCGCAACATTAAGGTCATGCTCGTGGCGGGCGTGTGCACCGTCATTGCCGGCTGCATCGTGGGGCTCGACATTGCCGAGTGGGCCACGATTATCATCTGCTGCGGCCTGGTGATTCACGGCGAGCTGTGCAATACCGCCATGGAGGCCATTGTCGATCTGGCGACCCAGGAGCTCCATCCGCTGGCAAAACGCGCCAAGGACATCGCCGCCGCCTCTGTATACGTTCTTTCCATCACCGCCGCGATTGTGGGCGTGCTGGTATTTGCACACGCGCTCGGCTTTATTTAGAAAGGGATTCCCATGTCCGACAATATGCAGTCTACCGATGAGATTTTGGACGACGAGTCCCCGGATGCTAAGGCGACCGAGGCCTATGAGGAAGTCGAGGAGTTCGACCCGTTTGAGGGCATGAGCGACGAGGAGCTCGACGCCCTGTGCGATGAGGACGACAGCCTCGCGGGCTTTGGCGACGTTGAGCCCGGTTTCCGCAGTGGCTTCGTGGCCTTGGTCGGCCGCCCCAACGCCGGTAAGTCAACGCTGCTCAACGCCTGCTATGGCAAAAAGGTCGCCATCACCTCGCCGGTGGCCCAGACGACCCGCCGCCGCATGCGCGCCGTCGTCAACCGCCCCGGCTACCAGCTGGTCTTTGTCGATACCCCGGGTATCCACAAGCCCAAGGACGGTCTAGGGTCCGAGCTGAACAAGAGCGCGCTGTTCGAGCTGAACGATGTCGATGTTGTCGCGTTTTTGATTGATGCCACCAAACCGATCGGCAGGGGAGACGCCTGGGTTGCCGAGCGTGTCAAGAATGCCCGTTCCAAGAAGGTCCTGGTGCTCACCAAGGCCGATGAGGCCGACCCCGCACAGGTCATGGAGCAGCTTAAGGCAGCCCACGAGCTTATGGACTTTGACGACGAGATCGTGACGTCGTCGGTCAAGAACTTCAACGTCGATGCCTTTATCGAGACCGTTGCGCACTTTTTGCCCGAGGGCCCGCGTTGGTTCCCCGAGGACATGGGTACCGACGCTTCTGACGAGACGCTCGTTGCCGAGTTTGTGCGCGAGAAGGTCTTGCGCCGCACCCGTGATGAGATCCCTCACTCCGTTGGCGTAATCTGCGACGCGCTCGAGCAGACCAAGAAGGTGCTGCGCGTGCACGCCACTATTTACGTCGAGCGCGAGGGCCAAAAGGGCATCATCATCGGCAAGGGCGGCGAGATGATCAAGCATATCGGTATCGACGCCCGTCGCGATCTTGAGCGCATTTTTGGCACGCAGGTCTTTTTGGAGCTGGACGTGAAGGTCAAGGCCGGCTGGCGTGACGACGAGGCCCAGATTCGCCGCTTTGGCTACAACGCCGAGGACTAAGGACGCGCAGCGCGCATGGCAGGCTCCCGGACATATCGCACGAAGGTGCTCGTGCTCGACAAGACCAAGCTCAAAGAGACCGATCTGATTCTGACGATGCTTGACGAGCGGGGTCGTCAGGTTCGTGCCGTGGCAAAGGGGGCCCGCAAACCCGGTGGGCGCTTGGCGGCGCGCTGCGAATTATTCTGTACCGTCGATATGCTGCTCGCACATGGACGCTCGCTCGACGTTGTTTCTCAGGCCGAGCTTTTGGAAGCGCCGGTTGGCGCCGCGCCCGATTACGAGACGACCTGCGCCGCAAGCGCGATTGCCGAGGTCGCGCGCGTGTGCTCATTCGAGGACGCCGAGGACCCGTTTACCTTTGCCATCACGCAGCGGGCGCTCACGCTTGTCGGCTGTGGGCTCGACTCGGCACATATGGACCTGCTCGTGGCGGCCTTTGTCTTTAAACTTCTGTCGCACGTGGGCTATCGACCCGATTTTTCGGCCTGCGTGCTGTGCGGAGACCCCATGCTGTCGTACTTTTCGCCCCAGGCGGGCGGGCTCATGTGCGGTTCGTGCGCGTCGAGCGTTCCGGGTGCCGAGCTGGTTTCGACCGGTGAGGTCGAGTGGCTGCGCGCCCTCATGTCCATGACCTTCGATGCACTCATGGTCGAGCGAATCGACCCGCATACGGCGGCGTTCTTGCTCGGGCTTTCGCATGTGTGGGCTGCGACGCACACCGACCAGCGCCTCCGTGCGATGGAATTCATGTTGGGTCGGTGATGATGCGCATGGGCGGTCTGCTTGTGGTAACATACCGACCTGTTGGTACCTCGACCTTGGATGCTCGCTCCACCGACGGCTTCCCAGTCCGAGGCGAATAGTGTCGCCCGCGGGCGACAAGAAACGAAAGGTGAAACAATGACTGTTTCCAAAGAGCGCAAGGCTGAGCTGACTGCCCAGTTCGGTAACACCCCGGTCGACACCGGCAACCCCAAGGTTCAGGTCGCCATCCTGTCCGAGCGCATCAAGGAGCTGACCGAGCACATGAAGTCCCACCAGAAGGACTTCCACACCCGTCGTGGCCTGCTCATGCTCGTCGGCCGTCGTCGTCGTCTTCTCTCCTACATCAAGAAGAACGACATCGTCGAGTACCGTGAGCTCATCAAGGCTCTGGGCATCCGCGACAACATCCAGTAAGGATTTGTACATGCTAAGAGCGTCCTGCGCAGCGGGGCGCTCTTTTTGTGTAAGGGCGCGAACAATCACGCTCTGAAGCGTGGCGGGGGCAGGGGGCCCGCGTCACATGAGAAGCCCACAGGCAAGGGGCCTGTGGGGTAAAGGAGAACAATGACACTCGTATCCAAGACCTTTGAGCTGTACGGCAAGACCTACACCTTTGAGTCCGGCGAGCTTGCCAAGCAGGCCACCGGCGCCTGCCTGGTCAAGCAGGGCGACACCACGATGCTCGACACCGTGGTTGTCTCCAAGGAGCGCAAGAACTACGACTTCTTCCCGCTGACCGTCGACTTCAACGAGAAGATGTACGCAGCCGGCCGCATCCCGGGTGGTTACCTCAAGCGTGAGGGCCGTCCCAGCGAGAAGGCCACGCTCACCGCGCGCATGATTGACCGTCCGATTCGCCCGAGCTTCCCGGACGGCTTCCGCAACGAGGTGCACATTGTCGCCACCTCGCTCGTCGCCGACCAGGTCAACCCCTTCGACGTCATCAACGTCATGGGTGCCTCCCTGGCCATGACGCTCGGCGGCGTGCCCTTCGAGGGTCCGCTTGCCTGCGTGCGCATCGGCCGCAACGTGGAGACCGGCGAGTTTATCGTCAACCCCACCTATGAGGAGCGCGAGAACTCCGATCTGGACCTGGAGCTGGGTGGCTCCGCCGACTTCATCTCGATGGTCGAGGCCGGCGCCGAGGAGATCTCCGAGGACGACATGCTCGCCGCCATGAAGTTTGGCCAGGAGGCCCTTGCTGCCTTCTGCCAGGCTCAGGACGAGTTTGTCGCCGAGTGGGAGCAGGTCAACGGCGCCATCGTCAAGAAGGAGTACCCGCTCGACCAGCCCGTCGAGGAGGTCCAGGAGCGCATCTTCGCCCACTACGACGAGATGGCAGCCGCCCTTCGCGACGCCGACAAGCTCTCCCGTATCGGTAAGGTCGAGGCTCTGAAGGAGTCCATCCGTGCCGAGTTCACCGAGGAGGAGCAGGCCGCTTGGGAGCGCGAGATTCCCGTGGCGCTCAAGAAGCTCGAGAAGAAGGCTATGCGTACCATGGTCGTCGAGACCGGCGAGCGCGTCGACGGCCGTGCCGCCGATGAGATTCGCCCCATCATGGTGAAGGATAACTACCTGCCGCTCGTTCACGGCTCCGGTCTGTTCCAGCGTGGCCAGACCCAGGTGCTTTCCGTCCTGTCGCTCGGTATGCTCAACGAGGGCCAGCGTCTGGATACCATCGAGCCCACCGAGGGCAAGCGCTACATGCACCACTACAACTTCCCGCCGTTCTGCACCGGCGAGACCGGCCGCATGGGCAGCCCCAAGCGCCGCGAGATCGGCCACGGCAACCTGGCTGAGCGCGCTTTGCTTCCGGTGCTCCCCGACGAGAACGAGTTCCCCTACGCCATCCGCGTCGTCTCCGAGGTCATGGAGTCCAACGGCTCCTCTTCGATGGCTTCGACCTGCGGCTCCACGCTCGCCCTTATGGACGGCGGCGTGCCCATTAAGCGCCCGGTCTCCGGTATCGCCATGGGCCTGATCCAGGAGGAGGGCAAGACCGTGGTCCTGTCCGACATCCAGGGTCTCGAGGACTTCCTTGGCGACATGGACTTTAAGGTCACCGGCACCACCGAGGGCATTACCGCTCTGCAGATGGACAACAAGGCCACTGGTCTTACCTTTGACATCTTGGCCCGCGCCCTGCAGCAGGCCAAGGAGGGTCGCGCCTTCATCCTGCAGAAGATGCTCGATGTGATCCCCGAGCCGCGCCACACCACGCGCAGCACCGCTCCGCGTATCGTCTCCATCCAGGTTCCGACTGACAAGATTCGCGACGTCATCGGTTCCGGCGGTAAGGTCATCCGCGGCATCCAGGACGAGACCGGCGCTTCGGTCGACATCCAGGAGGACGGCACCGTCTTTGTCGGCGGCACCGGCGAGTCCGTCGATCAGGCTGTCGAGCGTATCAAGCTCATCATCAAGGTTCCCGAGCCGGGCGAGGAGTACACCGGTCGTGTGGTCTCCATCCAGCCCTTCGGCGCCTTCGTCAACCTGCTGCCCGGCAAGGACGGCCTGCTGCACATCTCCCGCGTCGCCAAGGGCCGCGTGGAGAAGGTCGAGGATGTCCTTAACGTGGGCGACGAGGTCAAGGTCGTCGTCATTGAGGTCGACGATCGCGGCAAGATCTCGCTCGATCGTCTTGACAAGCCCGAGGCTCCGGCTCGCGCCGAGGGTCCCTCCGAGGGCGACGGCGAGCACTTCC